>CAZYWR010000418.1:0-1899 GCA_964651185.1 uncultured Polyangiales bacterium | reverse complement strand
GCCGTGCTCGCGGTCGCCGAACTGCACGTCGAAGGTGCGCACCTCGAAGCCGTGCTTGCGCGCCAACCAGAAGAAATAGAGATCGAGCGACAGGTCGAGCGGCGGCGCGACGGCCAGCTCCAAGAGCTCGCGCGCGAAGGCCTTGGGCTGACCGTTTACGTCTTCGAGCCCCTCTCCGAGCACGAGCGCGGCGGTGACCTGAACGCCCAAGGTAAAGAGCTCATCCTTCAGCGGACGTCCGCGGCGCCGGCCCTTGACGAAGGTGCGCTTCGGGTCTGCAGAAGAAAGTAAGATCGAAAAGGCGCGCAGTACGTCGGCGGGGGGCGTCTGGCCGTCGGCGTGCGTCCACGCCAAGTAGTCGCCGCGCGCGGCGCGCAGGCCCGTCATGATGCCGTGGCCGTATCCGACGTTGGGCGAAGGGACCGTGACCACGCGCGCGAACTCGCGACCGGGCTTGGCGAGCTCGCGCGCGAACACGGCCGCGCTCTCGTCTTTGCTGCCGTTGTCCACGAGCACGAGCTCCCAATCGAGCGGTCCTTCGCCGCGCGCGAGGGCCTCGAAGCGTCCGATCAAGCTCGGCAGGTTCTCCGCTTCGTTGTAGCAAGGGATGACGATCGACTTCGCCGGCTTCATGAGGTCTTTCTCCGAAACACGATGAGCTTCATGCCCAGAAAGTTCGAGATCGTGGAGGTCGCGGTGGCCAGCAACCAGGCGAGCGGCTTCTGCGCGCCCTGCGCGAGCGCGAGCGCGTTCATCGCGTTGTTCAGCCCGAGCCGGACCAGGTAGAGCAAGATGAAAGGTCCGGCCTGTCGTGTGGCGGCGCCGTCCGCTTGAAACACGAAGCGGCGATTGAGCGCGAACGCGAGGCACGCGCCGGCGATGAAGCTGAGCGCCTTCGCGGTCGGGATCGGGACGGCCGGCGCGAACGTCACGAGCGCAAAGTAGACGACGAAGTCGACGCCGACGACGGTCCCGCCGACCACCAGAAAGCGTAAGACCTGGGCGACGAGGGCCCGCGACTCCGCCGAGGCCGGGAGCATCAACCGAGCCCTCGGCCGGCGCGATGCACGGCGTTCCAATAGTCGAAGGTGCGGACCTCTTCCGGCGTGCCCCAGGGAATGTACTTGTCGACCGTGAACGCGCGTACGCGCGCGCCGCGCTCGACCATGCGGCGCGCGATCGTGTCGAGGTAGAACTCGCCGTTTACGCGATCGTCATCCGCCACCAGCGCCTCGACCTCGCGCAAGAACGTGTGCCCGTCGCGGAACCAGAAGGTGCCGGTGACGACCTCTTGCTGGGCCACGGGCACGCCCTCGACGGGTCGCTTCACGGCCACGCGTTGGATCGCGCCATCGGCTGCTACCTCGAGCCAGCCGTACATATGCGGACGCCAGATCGCCGGCAAGTGATGGCGCGCGCTCCACACCACCAGCTCGGCGTCGCCTGCGCGCTCGAGCTCTCGCCAGGCCGCGGCGTCGTAGAGGTAGCCGGTGTCGCACGGCGCGAACAGCACCGGCGCGTCGAGATCGATGCCAGAGCTCGTGACGTCTCGCTCGCGCGCGCTAGCGTGCGCTTCGACCCCGAGCCGCGCCGTGATCGCCTGTCCGGCGGTCACTTGGTCGAGCTCGATGACGCGCGTCTCGCCGGGTAGATCGCGCAGGGTCGCGCGAAAGCGCGGGTCGGCGGCGTGTTCGCGCTGCGCGACCAACACGCGCAAGGTCGGCTGTGGCAGACACGCCAGCGCCTGCCGGATCATCGGTCGGCCTGCGATCTCGATCAGCGGCTTCGGGTCACGGTAGCCTTGGTCCACGAAACGTTGTCCGCGTCCCGCCATCGGAACGACCAAGCTCGCGCGCGAGCGCGTGGCGGCGACGCGCGGCAAAAAGCCGGCGAGCGCGC
>CAZYWR010000417.1:0-7974 GCA_964651185.1 uncultured Polyangiales bacterium | reverse complement strand
GGACGGGCGGCGACGAGGAGATCGAGACGTGGATGAAGACCTGAACCGCGCGCGCGTAGACCGGGATGGAACCGCTGCTGTCCTGCGCGCAGCGAGTCCCTCGAGGTGTCTTGCGTCGACGTCCATGTCCGTCTCGGCGGCCGCGTCCATGGTGGGGGCGAGGAGCGCGCGCGAGGGGGTGGCGCGCACGCCAGGCGCGCCGGGGCTTTACCTCGCGCTCGCGCCCATGGACGGAGTCACGGACTGGGTGCATCGCGAGCTCGCGAGCGCACTCGGCGGCGTCAGCCTGTGCGTCACCGAATTCGTGCGCGTGACCGATCGCACGCCGCCCGCCCGCGTGTTCCTGCGCGCGTGTCCCGAGCTCGCGCGCGGCGGCAAGACCTCGAGCGGCGTGCCCGTGTTCGTTCAGCTGCTCGGCGGCGACGCGCGCGCCATGGCCGAGGCGGCCGCGTGCGCCGTGGCGCTCGGCGCGCCCGGCATCGACATCAACTTCGGCTGCCCGGCCAAGCGCGTCAACAATCACGACGGCGGCGCCAGCATCTTGCGCTGTCCCGAGCGCGCGGCAGACATCACGCGCGCGGTGCGCGGTGCGGTGCGCGCAGACATCCCGGTCAGCGCGAAGATCCGCCTCGGTTGGTGCGACTGCGCCAGCGCGGTCGAGATCGCGCGCGCCGTAGAGCAGGGCGGTGCCAGCTGGCTCACGATCCATGGCCGCACCAAGGCGCAGATGTACGCGCCGCCGGTCGACTACGCCGCGATCGGGCGTGCGCGCGCGGCGCTATCGATCCCGGTCGTGGCCAACGGCGACATCGCCTGTGCCGAGACGTTCGCGCGCTGCGCCGAACTGAGCGGCGCGCAAGGGTTCATGATCGGCCGCGGCGCGCTGGCGCGGCCGTACCTGTTTCGCGCCCTGCGCGGCGAGCCCACGACCGAACTGGAGTCGCTCTGGTCTTACTGTCAGGTTCTGCGCCGCTACGAGGCGCTGATGGAGCAAGGCGGCGTCGCAGAGGCATCCCGGCTCGCGCGGCTCAAGCAGTGGCTCAGTTTGGCGCGGACCTTCGCCCTCGAGCTCGTGCCGCTTTTTGATCGCGTGAAGCGCTGCGCGAGCATGGAAGCCGCGCTCGCGGAGCTCGCCCCGGCACGCGCCGCCTGAGATGCGCGCATGGCGGCGAGCGCCGGCCTCGCGCGGAAGCTTCGCGCGCGCCGTGAGCTCCTCTCACCGGATCGATCTTGCGTGCCGGCGCTTCGCCAGCGCATGCCTTGCGCGGCGTCCGCGCCGGCGCGAACGCTGCGCTGCATCGAGGTGACGAGAACCGCGTGGACAGCGGGCATCGCGCTGGGGCGTGTCAACCTGACACGCAGCACGCAGACGCACGGCGCGGCGCGCCTTCCTCGAGAGAACGGCGCCTGACGAACGCTAGGGATTCGACGCTCCTCGCGTTGCGTTCGTTCATCGGTCCGATGCGCAGGTCGCGGGTGGGGTTGAGCACCGTTTTTGCAGAACACGCGCTCGTGGCGAGCCGCGTTGAAGCGACGACTCGGCACGATAGGAGAGTAACGCGATGAGATCATCTTATGCATGCGCTCGCGCATCGATCATGGCTTCGCTCGCGTGGGGTGCTTGGGCCGGTTGCGGCGACGGCGCGACGGCCGGCGAGGGCCGCGCCAACGCGAACATCGACGACTTCCAAGTCAGCGCTTACACGCGCACGGGCGACGCTGGCGTCGCGGACGCGGCGCTCGCAGCACCGGCCGCCGATGCCGGCACACCGCTCAGCGACGAACAGATCGTCGGCGTGCTCGGCGCCATCGAGGAGAGCGAGGCGTTGTTGGCGCTCGCCGCGCTGGCGCGCGGGAGCGACCCGAACGTCCAGCAGTTCGCCGCAGACGCGCTCCAAACGGTGCGCGACGCGCAAGGCCGCGCGCTCGCGCTCGGCATCGTGCCGGCCCCGAGCGCGCAGGCGGGCACTTACGCAGCGGGCGGCGTCACGTTGGCCGGAACGCTGCAGACGCAAGACCCGGGCAAGAGCTTCGATCGCGCGTACGTCGAATCTCAGATCTTGTACGACGCGCTCGCCGTTCATCTGATCGAGACCGACTTGTTGCCGGAAGCCGGCGATCCCGGGCTACGCGCAGAGCTCGCGACCGCCCATGACGAACTCCAGGACCACATGAACGCAGCGGTCGGCCTGCGCGCGGACGTTCGTCCCAGCGATGCTGGTTTGCCTGCTTCCGACGCGGGCGAGGGCGAACCGGCGGGCCCCGCACTCTGACGCCGCGATCGCGGCGCGTGGCGTACACTCGCTCGCGATGCCTAGCCAGTCCGCAGTGCGCGAGCTCGCGCGTCAGCTCAGCGCGAAAGAGAAGAAGCTGCTCGCCGGTCTCACGACGCCGGCGCGCATTCAGGCCTTCCTCGACGAGACTCCCTACAGCACGGACCCCATCTACCGTTGTCCGCTCAGCGTGATCCGGCAGCGCCGCGCGCACTGCTTCGACGGCGCGTGCTTCGCCGCGCTGGCGCTGGCGCGGCTCGGTCATCCGCCCCGCCTCGTGGACATGCTGCCCTGGGATGACGACGACCACGAGCTGGCCGTGTTCAAGCGCGGTACGCGCTTCGGCGCGGTGGCCAAGTCCAACTTCACCGGTCTGCGCTATCGCGAGCCCGTCTACCGCGACCTACGTGAGCTTCTGATGTCGTACTTCGAACCGTTCTTCAATCTCGCGAGAAACCGTACCTTACGCGGGTACACACGGCCTCTCGATCTGCGCCGCTACGATCGCCACGGTTGGACCTATCGCGATGAGACCATGGACCGAATCGCGGACGGACTCGATCGCATGCCGCGCGTGGTCTTGTTCACGCCACGAGAGGTGCGCGCCTTCACCAAAGTCGACGACCTGACCGTCCGCTCCAATCTCTGGGCGGCCGATCCAGCAGGGCTCTACAGCCCCAAGAATGCTTGAAGTTCCGCCGCGTAAACCTTGCGACGCGCGCGCCGCATCCTTCAGAATGAACGCAACTTCAGCGGGGGATGAACGTGGCGTCTCGAATCTGCGCCTTCCGTGCCGGCGTGCTCGGCTGCGTGCTGTGTTTCGCGCTCGGCGCTTGCTCGAGCGACCATAAGCGGACAGCGGACGACGCCGGGCTGCTCCCGGTCGACGACGCGGGCGACGCGATGGACAGCGGCGTGCATGAGGCGGGCACCGCGTTGGCGGATGACGACGGGGACGGCGTCCCGAACTGGGCCGACAACTGTCAGAAACTCGCGAACCCCGATCAGGCAGACCGCGACGGCGATGGCGTCGGTGACGTGTGCGACAACTGCAAGCCGATCGCCAACGCCGATCAGAGCGACGCCGACCACGACGGCAACGGCGACGCATGCCAGACGGCCATCTTCGCCAACGGCGACGAGGACGGCGATGGCATCCCGAACGCCCAAGATCACTGCCTGCTGCGCGCCGATCCCACGAACGTCGATACGGACGGCGATGGCGTCGGCGACGTCTGCGACAATTGCCCCTCGGTCGCGAACTCGGATCAGGCGGATAGCGACAAAGATGGGAAGGGCGACGCGTGCGCGGACGGCACCGGCTCCACCGTCGACAGCGACGGTGACGGCATCTTCGACGTGGTCGACAACTGTCCGCACGTCAACTCGACGAACACGGCCGACACGGATGGCGATCGCATCGGCGACGTCTGCGACAACTGTCCGAGCGTGGCGAACTACCGTCAGCTCGACTCCGACATGGACGGGCAGGGCGACGCGTGCGAGCCGCTGTTGACCGATCCCACGCAGGACTTCGATGGCGATGGGGTCCCCAACGGTACCGACAACTGCCCGCAGCTCGCCAACCCGGGTCAGGCCGATCAGGACAAAGACAAAGTCGGCGACGCCTGCGACAACTGCAAAGCGGTGGCGAACGCGGACCAGAGCGTGTCGCCGGATCCCAGCAAGTGCAGCGTCGACCTCACGGCGGACAGCGACGGCGACGGCGTGCCCGACGTGCGCGACAACTGCCCGACCGTGTCGAACGCGAATCAGGCCGACTTCGATCACGACATGCGGGGCGACGTCTGCGACAACTGCGTACGCCAGGCGAACTACTCCCAGGCCGACAGCGACGGCGATCACGTGGGCGACGCCTGCGAGCAGCTGCCCGATCGCGACGGCGACGGAGTGCCCGACTACCTCGACAACTGCATCGCGGTGGCCAACAACAACCAAGCCGACGCCGACAACGACAACGTCGGCGACGCCTGCGACAACTGCGTGCACGTGGCCAACCCCGGCCAGCAAGACAGCGACGGCGATCACGTCGGTGACCAGTGCGACGACAACGCGCTGCCGGCCGCCAACACCTGCGCGGAGGGCACGACCCAGGCCAACCCTGTCAAACCCAACCTCTACTTCTTGCTCGATCGCTCGCTGTCGATGACGCTCAACATGAGCGAACCGACGCGGCTCACGTCGCTCAAGAATGCGCTCAACACCTTGGCGGGCACGGACGCGGCGCCCGGCTCGGTGGTGAGCAGCTTCAACGTGGGCATCGGCGTGTTCCCGGGCGCCGGCAACACGGCGAGCTCGTGCACGGCGAACAGCCTGCCGGTCACCCTGCTCACGATGGGCTCGTATACCGCCACGCAGTTCAAGAACGCCTACGCGAACCTGGCCGCGAACGGCTTCACGCCTACGGACGTGGCGCTCGCGCGCGTGCGCGAGCAACAGCTCTATAACCTCGCTGGCGATACGGTCTCCGGGCGGCCCAAGGCGGTCGTGCTGATCACCGACGGCGAGCCCAACAACTGCACGCAGTCCGGCAACACGGCGCCCACGAACCGCGTGGGCGAGACGGTGACGCAGGCGCGCAAGCTCGCGGCGCTGGGCGTGCCCGTGTACGTGCTCGGCTTCTCGGGCGTGAACACGCAGGTGATGAGCGGCATCGCGTTCGCGGGCTCGCGCAGCGCGCAAGCGCTGACGCTGCCGACGGTGTCCTGCTCGGAGCGTTACTGCTCCGCCATCGGCAGCGGCAGCGGTTGCATGACCGCGCCCGCGAACCCGGGCTGCATCTGCGATGACGATCCCGCCGCGGGCGTGGACGGCTACTCACCGAACGGCTGCAACCGCTACCAGGACATGAACGGCACCTGGTATCCGATCAGCGACTCGCAGAGCATCGTCTCGGCGCTGAACGCGATCATCACGCGCACCGTGAGCTGCTCGCTCACCCTGACGGCGGCGGCCGGGCGCACCGTGGACCCGTCGGTGGCGCGCGTGCGCTTCGTGAACGGCGCGAGCAATGTGCTGCTCACGCGCGACACCGACTACAGCATCACCGGCCTCACCGTGAACCTGGTCGGCAACGCCTGCACGAACCTGCAAAACGCCGTGGTGGCGAACCCGAGCGCGCACGTCGAGGTCGACTTCGGCTGCGCGTGCGTGCCTAGCCCCGAGGTCTGCGGGGACAACATCGACAACGACTGCAACGGACGGGTCGACGAAGGCGAGAGCTGCCTGCCCACCGACATCTGCGGCATGGGCGCGCCCGCGGACGCATGCATGCCGAGCAACACCCCGCCCGAGGTCTGCGACGGCGTCGACAACGACGGCGACGGCCAAATCGACGAGGGCTGCGCCACGACCTGCACCGCACCCACGGCGGAGTACTGCGACGGCATCGACAACGACTGCGACGGCCAGACCGATGAGGACTGCCCGCCCGCGTGCGTGCCAGGGCCCGAGATCTGCAACGGCAAGGACGACGACTGCGATCAGCTCGTGGACGAGGGCTGCAACATCGTGTGCCGGCCGTTCACCGAGATCTGCGACGGCATCGACAACGATTGCAACGGCCAGGTCGACGAAGGCTGCGTGAGCTGTCCGAACCCGAGCGAAGAGATCTGCGACGGCATCGACAACGATTGCGACGGCGAGATCGACGACGGCTGTCCGAGCGGGCCCTTCTACATGTGAGGGCAGGTTCGGGACACCGCGCGGCGCGCGCGTCGTTCGGGCGCGGCGCTGGGAACGCGGCTGGCGTTTGACAGCGCAATTGTCGCTGCACTAAGCCTTGGGCCATGCGCCTCCTCCGACGCTCTGCAGCCTGCTCGCGCACGCGGCCCAACCGTGGGCCGTGCGCGCCGTGATCGTTCACCTCATCGACGGCACGTACGAGCTCTTTCGCGCCTTCTTCGGCGCGCCGAGCGCGCGTACGAAGGATGGACGCGAGGTCGGCGCCACGCGCGCCCTGCTGCGCTCCTTCGCGAGCTTCTTGCGCGAGCCGGACGTCACGCACGTGGCGGTCGCGTTCGACACCGTGATCGAGTCGTTTCGTAACGAGCTCTTTTTCGGCTACAAGACCGGCGAAGGCATCGACCCGGCGCTGCGCTCTCAGTTCGAGCTCGCAGAGCGAGCGACGCGCGCGCTCGGCATGGTCACGTGGTCCATGATCGAGTTCGAAGCAGACGACGCGCTCGCGACCTTCGCCGCGCGCGCGGCCGCCGACCCCGCGGTGACGCAGGTGCGCATCGTCTCGCCGGACAAAGACCTGTGTCAGTGCGTGCGCGGCGACCGCGTGGTGCTCTACGATCGTAAGAAGAAGCAGGTGCTGGACGAGGCCGGCGTGCGCGCGCGGCTCGGGGTGCGGCCGGCGCAGGTGCCCGCCTTTCTGGCGCTCGTGGGCGATACGGCCGACGGCATTCCAGGCATCCCGCGCTGGGGCGAGCGATCGAGCGCGGCCGTGCTCGCCCGCTTCGGGTCGATCGCCGAAATTCCCGAGCGCGCTTCGGCGTGGGGCGCGGGCGTGCGCGGTGCCGACGCGCTCGCGCGCGAGCTCGCGCGCCATCGCGACGCGGTGCGCCTCTACGAGCAGCTCGCGACCTTACGGCTCGACGTTCCGCTGACGGAGACGATCGACGACCTCGCCTGGCGCGGCGCGCGCATGGACGAGCTCGAGGCGTTGTGCCGCGAGATCGACGCTCCCAGCGATGCGGTGCGCATCGCCACGCTCGAGAAGAGTCGAACCGCAGCCGATTGAAGGCGCCCGATCCGCGACGCGCGCATTTGCGGGACGGTCGGAAGACGCCCGTGCTCGCGTACCCGCTGAGCGACCCGGATAGCAGCTCGCGGCCGATCGCCGCACGCGGATCCGATGTCTCCGGCGAGTTCACCTCTCGCGCAACGCGGCCGCAGCGGCCGGCGAGCGATAGAACGGCGCGAGCTGCGCGCGGATTCGCTGCTCGAGAAAACCCGTGTTGGATGCGTGCTCGAGGACGGGACCGAGCACGACGGTAAGCTCGTGGACCACGATCGATTCGCTCACGCCCATGTCCGCGATCAGCGTGGCCAGGCTCTCCCGGCCATACTTTTCGAAGAAGTACGCGACGACCTCGGAGACAGTCTTCCGGAAGTATTCGCTCTTGCGATACTTGAGCCAGAACTCGTATCCGAGCACGACGAAGTCCTCCAGATCGTGCTCGTCGATGAAGGAGAACGCCTCCGAGAGCCGCAGCGCCGACACAGCGTCCCAGATCTCGTCCAGCACTGCGCGCAGGCGCTTGGCGTCGAGCAGCTCGAGCAGGTGTCGCTCGCTCTCGCGCGCAAAGCGCGCGGCGTTCTGCGCGTTCCGTCTCGACAGCACGCGCTCGATCCGCGCTGCGAAGTGTGGAAAAAATCTGCGCGCGGCCTCCGCTGCCAAACGGCCGCTGCTCGCCCCCGGCAACCCGCGCGTGTGCAGCGCGAGGTCCCTGAGCGCGCGCGCCGCCACGCGCGCGCTCAGGTCGGCGAAGGCCGAGCTCGCCGTGATGAGCGAGATCAGCTCCCGCCACACGCTGTCGAGCGCGACCACCTTCTCTGCAAACGCTTCGTACGTGGCGTCCGGCAGGATCTGATCGACGCGCGTCTGCGCGCTGGTCGGCGACGAGAGCACGAGGCGCGAGGTCTCCCCGGCGAGCTCGGCGATGCCACCGCT
>CAZYWR010000416.1:0-1510 GCA_964651185.1 uncultured Polyangiales bacterium | reverse complement strand
ACCAGCGCGCCGATATACGCGCCGCGATCGATGATCGGCCGGGCCGCCACGCGGTAGACTTCGCCGTCGTAGACCCAGACGTCGTCGCCGAGAAAGCCGCTGAGCGCGCGCGCCACCAGCGGGATCTCGCCGAGCCCGGCGCCCGGGCGCGCGGGCCGGCGCCCCTCCTGCGCGAGGATCGTTCCGTCCGCGTCCACCGCGATCAGCAGATCTGCGCGCAGCTCCTCGAGCCGCTGATTCATCGTGCGCAGGCGCTGCGCGAGCGCCTTCGGCGCCTCTTGTCCGCCCACGCGCTTGCCGCGAACGGCATCGCGCACGTCGCCGTCGGCGGCGATCGGCGCCAGCGCGTCGAGCCGCGCGCGCGCGTCGAGCTTGAGCAGCATCTCGATCGCGAAGCGGTCGCGACGCAGCTGTTCGTCGACGCTGCCGAGCTGCTCACGGTCGATCACGCCGCGCGCGAGCAGCGCCGTCGACAGCCCCAGGATCGCCGCGACCGCCAGCACCAAGAACCAAACGCGCGTCAGCAGCATGATCGGACCTTCATTTCCCCGACTTCGCGTGCGCGGTCAGCGCGACCGGCTCGAGCTCCAGGTCCTTCGTACTCGCCACCTCGAACTCGCTGACCGCCGGCTCGCCGCCGCCCCGGTAGACCTTGAGCGTGTACTTGCCCGGCGGCACTTCCTTGAAGGTGAAGCTGCCGTCCCGTGCGGGGCTGACGACTTGCGTGAATTTTGCGACCACGTGCAGGTAGCCGCGTACGTGCGGCGCCAGCTGGTCGCGTACGACGAAGACGCCCGTGCGCTCGAGTTGGATCGTGCGCGTCTGTCCGGGGCTCGTTTCGATCGGCTCGAAGCCTTTGAGCCCTTCCACGTAGAGCTCGTGGCCGAAGTCGTCCTCGTTGCGGATGCGCAGCGGCAGGCCCTGCTGCGCCACGATCGTGCTCGGCAGGAGCGCCCCGTTGCGCAGCACGACCGTGGCCGCGTCGCGGTTTTCGGCCGAGCCGATCAAGACGGCGCTCACCTCGCGCGCGTAGTCCACGCTCGGCTTTTTGGGATCGATGAAGCCGTTCCACTCCTGCCAATACGGGGCACGGACAGCCTCGATGGGCTTGATTTTGGCCTCTTCGCTCGCGCGCACGCTGCCGCGTACGTCGCCCGCGCTCACGTCGCTCGCGAGCACGAGAGCCACGGCCAGCGCCACTGCCGGCGCTATCATTTCGTTCGCGCGCGCCCGCGCGCGCTTCGGCCCACACATCGCCCTGTTCATGCGTCCCCGTTCTGCAATCTTTAGCGGACCCGGGAAGAGAAAATCAATTGGGGTGGACCGGCGGCGGCGCGTAATAGTCGACCACCTCGATCGGCTCGGCCAGCGCGGCGCGGATCAGCGTGCGTCGCCCGACCACATCGCCACCGACTTGCAGCGCCATCGGTTCGTCATAATGGATGGCGATGCGCTCGCACAGGAAATCGTGCACCGTGCGCTCGTTGCGGTAGCGGCCGCGCCAGATGGC
>CAZYWR010000415.1:0-9288 GCA_964651185.1 uncultured Polyangiales bacterium | reverse complement strand
CAGCTCGCCGTGCAGCGCCGGCTCGCGTTCGCGCGGGTCGCACACCAGAAGCAGCGCCGGATCGAGCCGGCCGTAGCGCAGCAGATCGATCCCGCGCAAGAGCCCCCCCGGATCCAAGCCGTCGGACAGCACGAACGCCAGCCCGCCGCGGCGCTCGCGCGCGCACACCGCTTCCGCCGCGCGCCGCAGATCCGTCCCGCCCTGCGCTTGGAGCCCCGCCAGAAAGCGCAAGAGCACGAGCGCGCGGCTGCGCCCGCGCTGCGGCGCGAGGCGCGGCCGCGGCAGCTCGGCGTAGGGCTGGACCGCCACGCGATCGAGGTTGACGAGCGCGATGTACCCGAGCGCTGCGCTCAGCTGCCGGGCGTAGCCGAACTTCGCGCCGTCGTCGTGCGCCATGGAGCCCGAACAATCGAGCAGCAGATGCACCGAGAGGTCGCGCTCCTCCTCGTACTGCTTGAGGTACAGGCGCTCGCTGCGCGCGAACGCCTTCCAGTCGACGAAACGAAAGTCGTCGCCGGGCGCGTAGGCGCGGTGCGTCGCGAACGCGACGCCGCTGCCCGCGCGCGCGGAGGGGCGCTCGCCGCGTTCGCGCCCGCTGCTCTGCCGCCGGGCGACGATGGCCAGCGACTCGAGTTTGCGCAGAAAGCTCTCGTCCAGCTTGAGCTCGAGGGGGGGGCGGCTCGTCACAGGGGTCCTCAGCCGGGGTCGACGGCCTGAAGCACGTCGTCGAGCAGCGCGTCGGGGCGCACGGCCTCGGCCTCGCCCTCGAAGCTCAAGATCAAGCGATGGCGCAGGGCGGGGTGCACGGCCGCGCGCACGTCTTCGATCGCGGCGCTGAAGCGCCCGTCGAGCACGGCGCGCACCTTCGCGGCCAGCAAGAGCGCCTGCGCGCCGCGCGGGCTCGCGCCGTAGCGCACGAAGCGCCGGATGCGTGGCAGGTCGCGCGCCCGCTCCGGATGCGTGGCCTCGAGCAGGCGCACCGCATAGTCTTGCACGTGGCGCGGCACGGCCAGCTCGCGCACCACGCCGCGCAGCGCGAGCACGCGCTCGCGCGACAAGACCGGCGCGAGCGGCGGCAGGCTCTCGCCGGTCGTGCGATCGAGGATCGTGTGCAGCTCCTCGCGGCTCGGAAAATCGACGTGAAGCTTTAGCAAGAAGCGATCGAGCTGCGCCTCGGGCAGCGGATAGGTGCCCTCCATTTCGAGCGGGTTCTGGGTCGCGAGCACGCAGTAAGGCTCCTCGAGCCGGTAGGTGCGGGTCGACACCGTCACGGTGTGCTCCTGCATCACCTCGAGCAGCGCGCTCTGCGTCTTGGGGGTGGCGCGATTGATCTCGTCGGCGAGCACGATGGGCGCAAACACCGGCCCGCGCTCGAAGCCGAAGCTGCGGCCGCCCAGCTTGTCTTCGACGAGCACGGTGGTGCCGACGATGTCGGCGGGCATCAAATCGGGCGTGAACTGGATGCGTGAAAACGAGAGCGAGAGCGCCTCGGCCAGCGTGCGCACGAGCAAGGTCTTGCCAACCCCGGGCACGCCTTCGAGCAGCGCGTGGCCGCCGGCCAAGAGGCAGGTGAGCACGCCATCGAACACGCTCGCTTGCCCGACCACGCGCTCGCTCACGGCGGCGCGCAAGCGCGCGACGTCTTCGCGCAGGGCACGAACGCGCGCTTCAGGTTGGTCTGCTTCCATCAGCGCGTCTCCTGCGGCTCGTGCGTGCGCGCCTCTTGCGGCGCTGCCGTGTTGGGCGGGCGCCCGTTCGTGCGCGCGTCGGGGTTCGCTGCGCGCGCTGGGACACCGCGCGGTCGGACCAGCTGAAAGTAGCGGCGCACGTAGTATCGATAGCCGGGCGGCACGTCGTCGCGCGCGATCCACTCCTCCGCGTGTGCACGATAGTCGCCGTACACCTTGCGATAGCTCGCGCTGGCGAAGCCGCCTTCGCTCGCGCCCAGGATCACTTGGCTGCGCGTCGGACCGGCGCCCGCAGCCCCAGCCAGCTGGCGATCCTCGTAGCCTGCGCGGGCGCGCGAGGGCGCCTGCAAGCGCGTCTCGTCGTGCTCCGCGGCGCCGCCTTGGCCGCTCATGGTTTCGAGCGCCTCGCGCGCGCCGGGCACAGCCGTCCCCGGCAGCTCGAGCTCGGCGCCGCCAGCGCCGCCGGCGCCGTCGGCGCCTGGTTCGCCTAAACTGAGCTCGCTCCCCTGCGCGCTCGCGCCGGAGGTGGGACCGGCGCGTCCGCCGTCCGCGTTGGCATGGGCCTGGGTCTCACCCGGGAGGCGCAGCTGCGCCGCGCCGGCGTCGCCCTGCGCGCGCAAGCGGAAGCGTTCGCGGCGTCGCTCGAGCTCCTCGGATCGCGCCTGCTGGCTGTCGCTTTGAGGGGCCTGGGCTTGCGGCGGACCCGAGCGCGCGTCCGCGGGACCCCGGCCGCCGCCGCGCTGCAGGAGCTCGCGCAATTGTCCGACCTCCCGCTCGAGCGCGCGGCGCTGTTCGGCGCTCTGCGCATCGCGCTCGAAGCGCTCGAGCGCGTCGCTGCTTTCGTCGAGCGCTGCCGCCGCTTCGGCCTCATTCTTCGGCAGCGCCGCGCCGGCCCGCGCGAGCGAGCGAGACAGGCGCTCGAGCTGGCGGTGCGCGCGCGGACGCGCCTGCTCGCGATGCAGACTTTCGAGCTCGCGCTCTGGGCGGGCGAGCAGATTCCGCTCGCCTTGGTCCGCCCCCGCGCGCGCGCTGGCTGGCGGCTTCAGCAGGCCTTCGCGCTCGGCTGCGCGCGCCGTGTCCTGGTCCTTCGCGCGTTCCGCCGCGCTCTCCCGCTCGCGCCGCACCGCCTCGAGCGCTCGCGCCAGGCGCTCGCGTTCGCGCGCGTCGAGCGCTCGATCGCGCAGCGCGCGGGCGAGCGCCTTCAGCGCCTGCGCAGCGCGCGCCGCGTCGCCGGTGCGCTGCGCCTCGGCCAGCGCGGGGTCCGCCGCGAGCTGCGCGCCGAGCGCCGAGAGGGCCGCGCGGTCGCCGGGAGAAGGCTCCTCGGCAGTGTGCGCCAGCCGCGCTTCGAGCGCGAGCAGCTGGGAGAGCGCCTGGTCGCGTCCGAGCGCGCCGGCTTCGAGCTGGGCGAGCACGGCGGCGTAGCGCGCTAGCTCGTCGCGCAGTCCAGGCGAGAGATCAGGCGCCAGCTGGAGCGCCGCGAGCGCGGCGCGGAAGCCGGCCAAGTCGTCTTCCGACAGCACGCGTCCTGCGCCGCCGCGCGCAGCTTTCGCCTCCGCAGGAGCCCGCGCGGCGGAGCCATGCCAAGCCGCGAGCACGCCGCAAGCGCCGAGCGCGACCAGCGCGAGCCAGGTCGCGCGCGGCCTGCGAATCGGGGCGGCGCGGCCCGGCGGCACGGCCGCTGTGCGCGCGTCCGCGTCGCGCAACGAAGCCTCTTGAAACGGCGTGCGCTGGCGGCGCGCACGCCGGCGACATTCGAGCGCCGCGCGCGCGCGTCCGGTGAGCTCGCCCGCGCGGTCGATGGCCGCTGCCGCTCGCTCCTCGGGCACCGGCAACATGGCGGCGACGACTCCTGCGGCGCTCGCGAGCACCAGCGCGGCCGTCATCCAGGCGAACGCGTCCGCAGGGCCCACGGCGTGCCCTCCGCGCGTGAACCATCCCAGCTTGGCCGCGAGCTGCCCGAGCAGCGCTGCAGTGGTGCTCGCGAACGCAGTCCAGGCGCCCCACTCGAGCGCGCGCTGCACCCGCAGGCGCCAGGTCGTGCGCGCGAGCACGCGCTCGAACGCCGCGAGATCTGCCGTCATCGAGGCGCAGTGTACCAGACCCGCCATCCCGCGACGCGCGTTTCCCGGGCCTCTTCGCTCGCCGCGTCCCCGCCCGCCGAGCAGGCGCGGTCCTACGGACGTGCACGCGGATAGGCGCGCGCACGTCATGCGATCGCAGACAGCCTCACGGACGGTCTCGATGTTTAGGGGGCGAGTGCGAGCGCGTCGAGCTCGTCTTCGGGCCCCAGCGCCGCGCGCTCTGCGGGCAGGATCACCAGCGCGTCGATGCACGCGATCGAGGGCAATGAGCCCGACCCTTGGCGCGGCGCCAGGGTCGCGACCGTGCCGTGCGCGCTCGCTTCAAGGCGCGCGCGCGCGAACTCCACACGACCCGGCTTGCGCACGATGGTCGCGGCGAGGCGCACGCGCACGCGTCGTCGCTCGGGCTGCGGATCGCCGAGCATCTTGCGCAGACCCGGCCGCACGAACAGCTCGAACGTGACCCAAGCGCTGACCGGATTGCCTGGCAAGCCCAGCACCGGCACACCGTGCACGCGCGCAAACGCCAAGGGCTTGCCCGGCTTCATGCGAACCTTCCAGAAGTCGAGCGCGATGCCCTCCGCGACCAGCGCCGCGCGCACCACGTCGTAGTCGCCCACCGAGACGCCGCCGCTTATCACGAGCACGTCGGCGGCGAGTCCGGCGCGGATCGCGCGGCGCGCCGCCTCCAGCTCGTCGCCCACCGTGGGCAGCACCCATGGATCTCCCCCAGCTTCGAGCACCTGCGCGGCCAGCGCGTAGGCGTTCGAGTTGACGATGCTGCCGGTGCGGGCTGGCTCGCCGATGTCGCGAAGCTCGTCGCCGGTCGAGAGGATGGCGACGCGCGGGCGGCGAAAGACCGGCACGCTGGCGAACTCCTGGCTCGCCAAGAGGCCGACCTCACCCGAGCCGAGCCGTGTTCCTGCCGCCAGCGCGAGCTCGCCCGCGCGCAGGTCCGAAGCGCGCAAGCGCACGTTGGCGCCGGGCTTCACGGTTTCGTGCACGCGCACGAGCTCGCCCTCGCGCGCGCAGTCTTCCTGCAGCACCACGGCGTCGGCTCCCGCGGGCAGCGGCGCGCCGGTGAAGATGCGCATGGCGCTGTCGGGCGGGAGCGGCGCAAGCGCAGGTACGCCGGCCCGGCTTTCGCCACGTATGGGCAGGCTTCTCGGCGAGTCGGGGCGGGCGCCGGCGACGGCGGCCGCACGCACCGCATAGCCGTCCATGGCGCTGTGGTCGAAGCTCGGCGCGTCGCTGCGCGCCGGCACATCCTCGCTCAAAAAGCGGCCGAGCCCCGCGAGCAAAGCCACGCGCTCGCGACCGACGGGCGCAAACGCCGCCAAGATTTCGGCCAGGGCTTCGTCGACCTCTTTCACAGCGCGCTTTTAGCAGCTCGCTTCGGCGCCTTCATGCGCTCCGCATCGGGAGCGCCCGAGGCGGCGCGGCGCTGGTTCGCGAGCGGCGTACTCGCCCGCTCGCGCGAGCTCTGTGCTGGCGCGCTCGTTCGCTCTCGCGGGCCGTGCGCAGAGGCAGCCGCCTCGCCTTCCGCTGCCTTCTCCTTGGTTCGTGCGGGCCCGCTCGCGGCGTGCTCGTCCGCCCGTTCGCGCAGATTCCCCGCCGGCTCGCTGGCTGCGCGCAGGCGCTCGAGGGCCGCGCGCGCGCCCGCCAGCGCCGGCTCACTCGCGCTCTCCTTGGCTTTATGGGCCGCTTCGCGACCAGGTGCCGCGCGCTCGTTTTCGCGCTGGCCGAGCCGCTGCACTCGCCCGTCGTCTTCCAGCGCGGCCAGCTCGGCCTCGGGCACGTACAAGGTCACCCACTCGCCCGCGGTGAGCTCTCGATCGCTCGCGAACTGGTTGATGCGCCCGATCGACCCAGGCGACAGATCGAAGCGTCGCGCGAGCCCCGCGATCGTGTCGTCGCGCCGTACGCGGTAGCGCACGCGGATGCGTTTGCGCTGGGCCTCGTGATACGCGAAGAATTCGTCTGAGCCCACCGTCAAGATGCGCACCTCGTCGGGCGTGTACACGACCGCGCGCGAGAGATCGCGCTGCGCCGGCACGAACAGCTGCAGCAGCATGCCCGGCTGGAGCGCCGCGCCCAACGCAAGGCTGTTCCAGAGCGCGAGCTCGTCGGTGCTCAAGTCGAAGAAGCGCGCCACGCTCGCGCTCGTATCTTCGGGCGCGACCCGATAGAACACGCGCCGCCGGCCCTCGTAGCGAAAGTCGCGCGCGGGCACGGTCGCGACCAGCGGCTCGACCAAGTCCTTGGTCGGTCGCGCCCCCGCCGGCAAGAGCAGGGCGAAGCCCGACTGCACGGGGCTATCGTCCGAGAGCTCGTTGAGCTCGCGCAGCTTGCGCATGCTGATGCCGGTGCGGCGCGCCACCTCGTCGAGGCCTTCGCCTTGGCGCAGCGTGTAGCCGATTAAGGGAGCGCCCTGCTTTTGGCTCGACCAACGCTGTACGAAGCGCACTTGGGCTTCGCGCGGCACGTACACTTGCGCGCTCGGCTCGCCCGGCGGCACACGGCTCCGCAAGAGGTGTGGGTTCACGCGCGCAAGCTGCTCGAGGGAGACGCCCGCGACCTCGGCCACGCGTTCGAGCGGCGTGCCCGCCGCCACATCCACTTTGGCTGGCGCAAAGGCCGGCTCGGGCGCGAGCTTGGAGAAGCCGAAACGCTCCGGGTTGTGAGCGACGATGGCCATGGCGATGATCTTCGCCACATACAGCGAGGTCTCGAACGGTAGTCCCGCCTCGAGCCGCGACAAGAGCCAGTAGTCGTTCGTATTGTACTTCTTGATCGCGCGCAGCAGGCTGCCGTAGCCCATGTTGTACGCCGCGAAGGCGAGCTCCCAACTGCCGAAGCGCTCGTGCAGATCGCGCAAGAAGCGCGCGGCGGCGCGCGTGGAGCGCTCGGGGTCGAGCCGCTCGTCGACCCAGTGGTCGACGCGCAGGCCGTAGTGCTCGGCCGGCTCCTGCACGAACTGCCACATGCCCCAAGCATCCGCGGCCGAGCGTGCGGACGGATCGTAGCCGCTCTCGACCATGGCCACATACTGGAGATCTGCCGGCAACGTGTGCTCGGCCAGGATGCGACGGACCATCGCGCCGTAACGTTCGCGCCGCTTCAACCACGCGCCGGCGAGCTCGCGCCCGCGCGGGTCGTCTTTGAAGAAGAGCAGGTACTCGATCACGCGCCCGTCCCAGCGCACCGGGAGCTCGGGCAGCTTGAGCTGCTTGAGGAAGCTTACGTCGACGCTGCCGCCGGCGTGTTCGAAGCGCTCGGGTGGCGCGTGCTGCGGCCCCACCGCGCCGCCGCGATCCGGTTCGTGAGAATCGGGCCGCTCTGCGGGCCCCGGTCGAAACAGCTCCTCTTCGGCCAGGCGCAAGGTGCGGAGCTCGGGCGACTCGCGGCTCTCTTCGTGCTGCTCGCCTAGCAGCACCTCCTGGCTCCAGGTCAGCGGATAGGCCGGCGCCTCGGCGGCGACCGGGGCAGCCCACAGCGCGAGCGCAGCAAACGAGGCGCCTCCAAGCGCCCGCTGGCGTGCGCGCGCGAGATCGAAGAGCGCGCGCTCTGCGCGAGCGACCGCGAAAGCGGCGCACTGGCGCGCATGAGCGACATCGGGAACGGCGCGCTGGCGCGCACGAGCAACATGGAGACGCGGCATGGGCCAGATCGGGTGCGAGGACGAGATCGCCACCCTAACGCGCCACCCGCGCGGCCGGCCAGAAAGGTGCGCAGGGAACCCACCCCAGCTTCCGCTACGACTTCACCCTCAAGAAGTCGCTGGCCGACGCGAAGCCCGCACGCGCGTCGGAGAACGCGAAGAACGGAGCGCCCGGGCACGCGAGCGGTCGGCGGCCGCTTGCTGACCTCGTCATGCGTGCGGGCTATCCCGGCGAGGCCCGCACCCTCTGCGCGCGCGCAGGCTCTCGCCCCGCCGCGCCGCGATCAAATGCAGACGCGGTTGCGACCGCTGCGCTTGGCTTCGTAGAGCTTGGTGTCGGCGGCTTTGATCAGCTTGAGCGGATCTGCTTCGTCCTCTTGGCTGAGTTGGGTGCAGCCGATCGAGATGGTGACCGGGATGCGTTCGCCTTCGAAGTCGAAGACGCGATCGGCGACCAGCCGTCGCAGCTCCTCCGCGATGACGCGTGCGCCCTGCAAGTCGGTCTCGGGCAAGAGCACCGCGAACTCTTCGCCCCCGTAGCGCGCGATCAGATCGTCTGGGCGCAACCGCGCGTGTACGGAGCCCGCGACCTCCTTCAGCACGTAATCGCCGGCGATGTGCCCGAAGGTGTCGTTCACGTGCTTGAAGTGGTCGAGGTCGAACATGCACAGAGAGAGCGGACGTTGATGGCGCGTGGCGCGCGGCAGCTCCCGCTCCAGCGTCTCGAGCAGATAGCGCTTGTTGTGGACGTTGGTGAGGCCGTCCATGATCGTCATGCGGTAGATGGTCTCGTGGTACTGCGCTTCGACGTCCTGACCACTCAGATACTTGAAGATGGTGTCTCCCACCTTGATCTGATCGCCCCGGCGCAGCTGGTACTCTTCGACCAACTCGTCATTGACGTAAGTGCCGTTGGTGGAGCCGAGGTCCTTGATGAACCAGGCAGACTTACGCCGATCGATGCGGCAATGCCGGCGCGACACGCTGTCAGACGCGAGCACGATCTGATTGCCGCGTTCGCGTCCGATGCGCAGCGGTTCGCTCCCGAGCACCTGGCGCTTGCCGAGGTTGTGCGGGTCCGGCGAATAGATCATGACCAAGCAGTCTTCGGCCTCACCCTCGGGTTGTCCGACTTCACTGAGCGGTGTGATCCGTGTTTTGACCTCGGAATCCAAGGCTTTGTCAATCCGCTTTCCTGCAGGAAAACCGCAGCTACAAAGCAGGGTAAAAACCTCTCACGAGCCCGTCAAGCGAGCTGGCGAAAAGCAGTGGCCTCTGCGCGTACAGTCACCGGGAGCGCGCGCCGTGTGTGGAAGCGCGTTCGGTGTCGGCGAGGGTAGGGTCGTGGTGGCAGAGGTACTGCATGTTCTCGTAGTTGATCGCCGCGTGCGCGATGATCGGCGCCAGCAGCGAACCACTCGCCAAGTACAGCAACCCGAACACCACGCCCATCACGCTGGCCCAGAGCATCCAGCCTAGCGAGCGCTCGCCGGGCGCGACGTGGAGAGCGCCGAAGATGAGGGCGCTGGCGGACAGGCCGAGCCAGGGCAAGAGCGCCGCGCGGAAGAACAGCTCCTCCGCCAGCGCCGACGAGAGCGCCAGCGCGAGCAAGCGCGGCGCAGGTGTGCCCAAGAGCGCGCCGCGCAAGTTGAAATGCAAGGCGCGCGCCCAGCGCGTCCGGGCCACCAGCCAGCGCGTGCTGAACACCGTGAGCCAGGTGACGAGCAGCGCCAGCAACACGCCGAGCGCGTGCGCCACCAGCGGCTCGGCCGACAATCGAAGCCCGGGCGGTGCTGTGAAGACCGCGCCTCGCCGCCACCACGAGAGCCAGGCACCGAGCGCTGCCAGCGGTCCGTAC
>CAZYWR010000414.1:0-8517 GCA_964651185.1 uncultured Polyangiales bacterium | reverse complement strand
CCGTAGCTGGCGCCGCTGTTGCCGTAGCTGGCGCCGCCGTTGCCGTAGCTAGCGCCACTGTTGCCGTAGCCGGCGCCCGCGTTGCCGTAGCCGGCGTTGCCGTAATGGGCTTCTGCACCGGAGTAACTCGCGCCGGCGTCGCCGCCGTAACCGGCGCCCGCGTGCTCGTAGGTCGAGGGGCTGGGCTCGTATCCGCTCGCCTGGCCCTCTTGGGCGTACGCGCCGGCGCTGCCTTCGCCGTATCCAGCGGCCGCACCGCCGTAGCCATACGCCTGCCCGCCCTGGTACTCACTGGCCTGCGTTTGCAGTCCGTAGCCGTAGCCGGCTTGCGCGCCGCCGTAGCCGGCCTGCGCGCCGTCGTAACTTCCTTGCGCGCCGCCGTATGCCTCGTCTTGCGGAGCTCCGTAGCCGTCGCTCGCCTGCGCGTACGCGTACCCGGCCTCGCTCGTCCCGGCGTATCCGCCGGCGTACGCACCGGCCTGCGGGTAGGCGTAGCCGTTCTCGCTGGCGGCGCCGTACGTGCCGCCCTGCGCGTCTGTCTGACCCGGCTGTGCGCCCCAGCCCAACAAGGTTCCATGCAGACCCGCGGTGCCTTCTGCGCCGGCGGCCGCGGAGAACTGGCCTCCCCACGAAGGGGTTTCGGGCACCTGCGCGGCGGGGTTCGGCAGCGGCACGGACGACCAATCGGCCCACGAGTCGGCGAGCTCGGAGCGGCCCCACTTACGCAGGAGCCAGCGCGCGAACACGCCCGCCAATCCGAGCAGGAGAGCGCTGCCGGCCAGCAGGCCAAGCGATACGCGCACTGGCGAATTCAAGGCGCTGAGCGAAGCTGGCGAGCCCTGTCCTTGCGCCGTGGTCACCACGGCGAACACCAGCGCCGAAGGCACGATCACCAGCGTCCAGCCGAGCAGCCGCGCGGTGCCGCTCGCGCGCGCCACCAGCGCCCCGCCCAGCAGGGCCAGCGCGATCACGAAGCCCGACACGTGCGCGCTCGGAAACCCGGCGAGGGGAAGCTCGATGCGCAAGCTCAGATGGAGCAAGCCAAAGAGCACCGCGAGCACGGGTGCGATCGACGCGTACGGCTGTCTTTCGACGCCGCGCACCAAACGCGCGAGCACCAGCGCCAACGCGACGCCGCCGAGCCCGGCGATCGCGATGCTCGCCGCGGGCGGCAGCTGAGAGGCGCCATGGGCGAGCGCGCCTTGCGAAGGCAAGAGCGCCGAGAGCCCCGGCGAGAGCGGCACCACGATCAACAGCAAATAGCCGAGACCAAGCGCGATGATTGAGAGCGGAAGGGAAACTCGCCAGCGAGACGCGGAGCGAGCGAGGGGGGGCAGTCCATCCTCGGTGGCGTACACAGCAGGTGCTCCTCGCGGCCCGAGCGCTGCTTGCAGGAACGGCCGCTTGTCATGGCACCATACGCCATCTGTCCGTTACGTCAGCTGCGGATCGTCTCCGAAACGCGCTCCGCTCCGCTCTCGCTTAATTACTCCCGTGAGGGTGGCTCTAAGCCTTCATGAGCGGCATGACTTTGCTGGCGTCGTCGAACAAGCGTTGGGGCCACAATCCTTTGCCATAGTAAGTTTCCGTGAAAATCGAGCCGTAGCCCGGCTTACCGTTCATCTCGTATTCGCTCGGCGGCACGCCCATGGCCTGCAGCACGGTCGCGAGCCACTGGTTGTACAGAATGCCGACCTGCAGGTCCTGCCAGGGGATCTCGTCCGTGTGGCCAAGGCTCGGCGCGTTCTTGTTCCGGTAGTCGAGCAGATAGCCAGTCTTGAAGAAGCCGTTGGCGCTGCCGGCGGTGATGATCGGGATCGACAGCGGATCGTGCGTGGACTGGCCGGATTCCTGCGTCCACTGCACCAAGGTGGAATCGAGGTAGGTCTTGCCGTTGGCCTCTTCCACGTCGAGCTTGCTGGCCAGGTCGAGGAAGCAGTTCTCGAAGAAGCTCTGATAGGCGGCGACCACCAGGGCCTGCTTCACGCCGTCGGGCTGGTTGGCCTGATGCGCGACCTCTTGGTGCCAGTCGCCGGCGTACGTCGACCATAGTTGGTCCGAGTAGATGGTGGCGATGCGCGAGGTCCCGCAGATGAACGCGGCGACGATCACGTCGTTGAACAGCTTGTAGAAATGGATGGTGCCGTCGAGGTCGTTGTCGCGCAGGCCCTTGTAGACGTTGTCGCTCGGCTTGCTGATGCTGCCGCACGAAGCGGACGCGGCGGTGTTCAGGCGCCGCTGCAGCTCCGAGATGCGCGTCATGTGATCGTCGAGGCGCTGCTTATCCGCCGCGGACAGCCGCTTGGCGTCGCCGAAGGTGCCGGCCTTGAGCCGCTTGTAGCTCTCCATCACCTGATCGACCACGGGCTTGCGCGTGCTGGCCGGTGTGGTCGTGGTTTGGGGCGCCACGAAGATGCTGTTGAACAACTGGAGCGAGCTGTTGGCCGAGGGCACGGACTGGATGTCGCCGCTCTTCGCCTGCGGGTTGGCGTAGCCCCAGGAGATGCTGAGCCCGCCGTCGGTGCCGATGTTGAGCGTGCGCTCGCGGATGCTCGAGACGTCGCTGTAGAACGAAGACGAATAGGCCAACAGCTGATCGATCGTCTGGATCGGGCCGCCCACCTTGCTCACGTAGTCGCCCTCGTTGTACTGGCGATCGGAGCGGGCGTAGTTGCCGAGGTGGCCGCCGGTGTTGTGGCTGAGATAGAACGCCACGTCGACGCCGCGCAGCACGTTCATCTTCGAGACCATCTGATTGGTGAGCACCGTCGAGGACGCGCTCAGCACGGGGCACAGCGACGCCGTCGAGCCGTTCACGGTGGCCTTGAGTGCGCCGCGCTTGATCTGGTGGTCGCTGTATAGATTCGTGGTCTCGGTGGCGGTGCTCGGATCCGGGAACATGTTTCTGCCCCAGCAGGCGCCGTGGTGCGTGCCCATGGCCACGAAGCGGGGCTTGGCGGTGTACGCCTGCGCTTCTGCCTTGCTGGGAAACAGCGAAGGCAAGAACGGGAGCGCGAGCGTGAAGCCGCCCGTGCCGACCAAGAACTGGCGTCGGCTACGATTTACAACGATCATTGAACATCTCCGAGCATGCGTTGGCGGAACTCGGGGCGCAGCACCGGCGCCCGCAGTGCTTGTTGGAGGCTCTGGCCCTCTTGCAGGGCCGCGCGCACTGACTCCAGTGCGCAGCCGTCCGTGTTCTCATCCTCCTTACGGCCGTAAGCGAAGCGAATGTACTCTCGCGCGAAGCAAGACTCGGCTTTGCCGCTTTGCACGATGATATTCGTAAGGTCTGTGATGCCTGCTGCGGGTTGGGTGTCATCCGGCCACACACGCGGTACGCCCTGTGTGCGCACTGGCTTCACCGCCAGCTGACTGCCGTCGTCGTCGTACAGGACTTCGCTCGTGCGCAGGCGCCCGAGCGCGTCGAAGTTTTCGCTCGCGAAGCCGAGCGGGTTGATCATGCTGGCGTGGCAGGTCGCGCAGGTCGAGCCCGGCTGTTCGGTGAGCTTCTCCACGACTTCGCGCGAGGTGAGGTCGCGCGAGAGCTCGGGCGGGATGTTGGCGGCGTTGGCGGGCGGAGCCGGCAAGCTGTCGCACAGCACGCGCTCGCGGATGAACACGCCCTTCATGATCGGGCGCGTGCGCGCGGTGCCCGTGGCGAGCAGCGCAGCGCGGGTCAGGAGCCCTGTGCGCTGGTCGGTGGCAAAGCGCGGGGGCTCGCTCTTGCCGTCCCACTTGTCGACGCCGTAAATCGCCGCCAGATCGTCGCCGGTCGCGAACGCGAACGGGCTCGTGAACCAAGTGACGAACGAGTCGTCGCGCCGCGCGTGGTACACGAACGCGGCGAGCACGTCGTCGATCATCTCGTCGCGCAAGTTGGACGTGGGCACGTCGGCGCCGGCAAAGGCGTCGAACACGGGATCGCCGTTGAGCGAATCGAGGGGGCGCAGATCGTCGAGGTCGAGCCACTGGCGCACGAATAGGCGCATGCTCTCCTCGGCGCGCGCGTCGCTGGCCACGCGCTCGACCATCTGGGCATAGCCGCTGTCGTCGTCGAGCTCGCCCTGCTCGGCCGCCGCGAGCAGCGCGTCGTCCGGGGTCGTCTGCCAGAAGTGGTACGCGAGGCGCGTCGCGAGCTCGAAGCCGCTCAGCTGATACGCCCCATTCTTGCCGGCCACGGCGTCGCCGCCGAGCTCGAGGCGATACAGAAACTCGGGCATGTTGAGCACGACGGTGATCACGTCGCGCAGGCCATCGCGATCGATGCCATCCGCAGCGTAGACCTCGTTCAGGAACGAGAGCTCGGCGTCGCTCGCGGGGCGGCGGAACGCGCGCCGCGCGAAGCTGGCGAAGAAGCGCGCGAGGCAGGCCTGATCGTCTTCGCCGCCCTTGCAGGCGAGCAGCGCTGCGACGCGATCGTCGTCCGCGGTCATGGCTTCGGCGACGCTGCCCGCGATCGCGAAGTAGTTGTCCACGTGCTGCTGTGTGACAGCTTGATCCATCGTGGCGAAAGGCGCGGTCTTGGATGTCGTATCGTCAGGCAGTGCAGCGAACGCAGGCGAGACTTCCGTCCAGGCATCTTGGAAGCCGCTCGGCAGCACCGCTTGCAGCAGGTCCTGCACGGTGTTCTGGTACTGCGCTCGCGACAGGCGGTGCATCGCGTCGGCCGTGGCCTGCTGGTTGCCACATTGGAAGGTCACGCTGCGTGCGCTCTTCTCGAGCGTGCCGGACGGTTGTGCAGGTGAGGTGACGTCGCCGACACAGCTCAACAAGGGCGCTGCCGCCAAAACCCCGATGCAGCAGCGAGTCATCGGCGTCTTACGTACCGCGGGCTGCGCGCTTCGGTTCAGCTTCGGCAACATTCCGCTCACGCGCGACCGCGCGCGTCTCGACCCGAAGTCGAACCAACTAAGCCAATCTCGTAACAAGGGGCCTCTCCCTCCGGCGTCCATGCCCCGAGCTGGCACGCCAGGAAGGTCTACAACTCTAGCCGTGGTGGGACCGCGAATGCCACTCCGCTTGCGCACCCAGCTTGTGACCATTCTTACATGGGCCTCCCCCGTTGCAGTCACGTTGATCGTGGCGTGGTACGGCCCTCTGCGCGCCGACCCTCTAACGCGCGCTCCGCACCCACCCTCCGCTGCGAAGCCGGGCGCCACGAGCGCCAGACGGAGCCGAGAATCAGGTGTTTCGGCGGGCGGACGAGCTACGGCAGCGCCCGCTTCCGCCTACGAGACAGACGTCCAGGCATCGATCCGCATCGGCCCCTCGCCGCGCTGCCTGCGGACGATCGACGGCTTCGGTACCACGGCTCCGGCCAAGCTGGGCGGGGAGGCTTGGCTCGCTCGGCTCTACGCAGACGATCTGCGCGCGAGCGTGCTGCGCGTGGACTTGACCCCGCACTTTCAGCCGCCGGTGTCGAACTACGGGTACAACTCGCCGGGTGCGCACGATTCGCCTCCGCTGCCCGGACCCGAGGGCAACAACGTGCGCACCTACCGAGACCTCGCGGACTACCGCCGGAGCTGGAGCGGGCGCCGCGCGGCCATCGCGGTGCTGACGAGCGATCTGCAGCAGGACCTGCTGTTCTTCGATTACCGGGCGCCCGACGTGAAGAGCTACGGCGAGCTCGCGCGCACGGCGGCACGCGCCGCCCGCGCACGGGGGGAGCCCTTCAAGCTCGTCGGGTCGATCTGGTCGCCGGCGCCGTGGCTCAAACAGAGCTCGGGCCAGCGCATCGACGGCGCGGATCCCGTGATGCCCAAGGGCGGGACGCCGTGGCCGTTCATTTGGATGGGGAATTTCGCGGGCGGCGTGCTCGACACCTCCGACACGCCGCGATCCGAGCTCGATGATGGAGGCGGGCCGACCAGCGCGCTCACCCAGTTCGCGCGCATCAGCGCCGCCTACGTGCTCGGGTTCCAGCGCACGTTCGGCGTACGTTTGTACGCGCTCAGCATCCAGAACGAGCTGAACTTCGAGACGTTCTACAACAGCTGCAGCTACCCCGACGCGCGCGGCTATGCGGCTGCCCTCCGAGCCGTGCGGCGCGAATTCGAGCGCGTGCCGGAGCTGGCCGAGATCCGGCTGATGGGGCCTGAAGATTTGCTCGGCGCAGAGCCGTACGCGCTTTGGCAATACGGGCAGCCGCCGCAAATCGTGCACAAGAACTTACAGTATTTGGCCGCATTGGCGGCCGATCCCGAGGCCGCGCCTGCGCTGTCGCTGTTCGCGGTGCACGCCTATCGCAGTGACGGCGTGAACGCGGCGGGCGACGACGCGCGCATGTGGCGCTACTGGCTCGACGGCTGGCGCGACCCGCCCGCGCCGGGGCTCCCGCGGGATGTGCGCGGCGTCCGCGCCTACGGGAAACCCTCCTGGATGACCGAGATGTCGGGTGAACCGAGCACGTGGCTGCCCGCGTCTGGCGACGTTTTGGCGAACAGCGCGCTCGGGCTCGCGCTCAAGATCCACGGCGCGCTGACCGCAGGCGAAGAGAGCGCGTGGCTCTATTGGCAGCTGAGCGACGGAAAGCCGGTCGGCCGCGAGACCCTCACGGACGCGAGCCTGCGCGATCGGGCGCCGAAGTACGTCGCGTTCAAGCACTTTGCGCGCTTCATCCGGCCGGGCGCGTGCGCGGTGCCCGTCGAAGTCGAGCGCCCGCGGGAGCTGTCCGTGAGCGCGTATCGTCAGGGAGGCGCGACGACCGTGGTCGCCATCCACAGCGGAGCGCAACCACGACGGATCGAGGTGCAAGGCCTGGGCGCAGGGCCCGTGACGGCCTTCGTGTCGTCGGCCGATGCGCTCTGGCGCCCGCTCACGCCCACGCGCGCGGGCGCGAACGTGCGTTTGGAGCTACCGCCGCAGAGCGTGCTCACGATGGTCGAAAGTAAGCGTTGAGCAGCTCGCGAACGAGCGCCGCCTCGCGCGGGACGATCTCGCGATCGGCCAGGACGAGCTCGCGCGCGTGCTCCAGGAAGACATCTTTCGCCTCGGCGGGCAGCGGCTCCGCGATCGGTGGCGGGCCCTCCTCGAGCCAGCGATCGACCTCGGCCGCGCTGAGGAGATCCTCGCCCAGGCGATAGAAGAGCCGCGAGAGGCGCTCGATTTCGGCGTCCGACACCACACCGTCCGCGCGCGCTACGCGGCACCAAAGGTTGAGCAAGGTGCGGCGCTGCTCATCAGTCCAGGGGCTGTTCAGAGTCGCCATGACTCTCAGTATGCTCTGAACTGGGCGCGGGTTACCGATGCTCGGCGTTTCGCGCGCGCGACCCCGAGAGCTCGAGAGCTCGAGAATCGAGTCTTACCCGCTCCCGCTCTAGCGCTCGCGCTTGAGGGCGGCCTGCGCGTCTGCCCAGCCGCGCTCGACGAGCGCGCGCAGCTTGGCCGCGGGCGAGCGCGGTGCCAGCTCGCCGCGCGCATTGCGTTCGACGGCGCGCCGTAGCGCCGCTTCGAACAGATCGGTCGCGTCGTCCCAGGTGTAGCGGGTGGCCGTCTGGTACGCGGCGTCGGACATCGTCCGCCATTCCTGGTTGGAGAGCCTGAGCACGCGGGCCACGCGATCCGCGAGCCCGGCGGCATCCCCGACCGGCACGAGATAGCCGTTCGCGCCGTCCTGCACGATGTCGATGGGACCGCCCACGCGCGTCGAGACGACGGGACAGCGGCAGGCCATGGCCTCGAGCGGCGGCAGGTGAAAGCCCTCGCTCTGGCTCCCGCACAACCACACGTCACAGCGCGCGTACACGTCGCGGATTTGGTCTTGCGGCGGTGAGACAGTGTGCGTCGCGTAGGCGGGCAGCGGGACCGATGCGGCGATCTCCTCTGCGCCGAAGGTGACGAGCCGCAGGTCCGGGAACTCCTGGCGCACGCGCTCGAGCGCCTCGACGCTGAGCTTGACGCCTTTCCACGGCGTGCTGCTGTAGAGCATGCCGACCGTAGGGACGGCGTTGCGATCCCGCGCCGGCGCG
Organism: uncultured Polyangiales bacterium; assembly: GCA_964651185.1. Taxonomy (GTDB): domain Bacteria; phylum Myxococcota_A; class Polyangia; order Polyangiales; family DASUME01; genus DASUME01. The sequence goes on along the minus strand of CAZYWR010000414.1, from coordinate 544 downwards.
TGGAACTGGTCGGTGTCGACGCTGTTGTAGACGAGCGAGACCTGATCGTCGCCGAACCTGTCGCGCGCCAGATCGAACAGCCAGTTGGAGATCGTGATCTTGTGCAGCGGCAGGCGCCAGGTGGCCTCGACGCGCCGCTTGGGCGTGTATTCGAAGGCTTCGTAGTGCTGCAGAAAGCAGGCCTTGGCGCCCTTCGCGGGGGACAGCTTGGCGACCCATTCGGCGGTCTCCCACCAGGTCGAGACCACGACGTCGGCATCCGGCACATCCGCATCGACGATCGGCCGGTAGCGATCGATGCGGCGGTGCGGGACCGAGGTCTTCCCGAAGTGGTTGGGGCCGTGCGCGGGGAGCGGCAAGAGCTGGCGCTTGCGCACCAGCGATCGCAGCTGCGCGCGCATGGTGGGCGGATAGGCCGGCGCCGCCACGGCGAGCACCTGATGGCCGCGGCGCTGCAGGCGCTCGGCGTAGATCGAGATCACGCGATCGCCGCCAGAGAGGTTGAAGCCACCCGCCAGCACGAAAGTAATCCTCATCGAATGCG
>CAZYWR010000413.1:0-3690 GCA_964651185.1 uncultured Polyangiales bacterium | reverse complement strand
CGTCGAAGATGCGCGTCTTCACGGCCAGCGCCGTGCTCAGCCCGTTCGGGCGCGCGCCGGGCAGCCGCGGCATCGCTTCGGCGATGCGCCGGCCGCGTTCGCCGGCGAGTTGTCGCGCGAACGGATCGCGGAACAACGCATCGGCACGCTCCGACTCGAGCGCGCGATGATAGGCCACCCAACGTGCGGTGTCGGCGACGTCGTGCACGAGCGGCGCATCCATCACTGCACGCCTCGCCCGCGCAGCGCGGTCCACAGGCGCGACACGCGCAGCGGATCCGGATACCCACGTCCCCAAAGCGTCGATGACGGCAGACACATCGCGAGCACGTGTCCATGTTGCTCGATGATGGCGAGCGTCGCCGGCAGCCCGAAATAGGTGAACGGGACGAGCTCCCAATGCGACCGCGCAGCGCGCTGCGCGAGGATGCGTGCGCGCGCCTTTTGGTAGCTCTCGCCGGTGCGCGCCATCCTGACGCGGATCTCGGATCGCAGTTTCTTGTGGGCACGCCGGTTCGCCATGGCTTCTCCTCGCATCCTGTCCAAAGCCCCGGCGCCGGACAGTTGGCAGAGGTAAGCGGCAGAACCAGCCAAGGGCCGAGCCCTCTTCGCCCTCGCTGTGAGCCGAGGCCGGGCGGCTCCGAGAGGCAGGGCCGGCAGGGCCCTTACTGCGCCCTTACTGCCGGCCCGCCACCGCGTCAAGATCGGTTCAGAACACGTAGCGCAGGTAGAGCGCGCCGTACGCACCAACGGTAGGCTGATCGCGCGAGAGGGTCGTGAGGTGGCGGGCGCCGCCGAGCAGGCCGAGCGAGTGATGGCGGCTCTTCATGTGCCAGTCGAAGCCGAGCTCGCCGCCGTAAGCGACGCCCGGCTTGAACGCGTCGAGGTAGCCTAGCGCGCGCAGCACGTCGGCAGTGGACCAGGCCACGCCCGCGAGACCCGCCGCCCAGAGCGCGAAGCGCGCGCCCATGGGCACCGAAAAGCGCGCGCCCAGCGAGCCGCCGAGCAGCTCGTACGAGGTCTGGCTCGGCGGAGGGCGGTTGCGCGTCTGGTGCATGGAGGCGTCGATCTCGAGCAGGAGCGCGAACCAACGCGTGAGCTCGTAGCCGAGCACCACGCCGAAGCGCGGACCGGCGCGGCTCACCGCGCGCGCGGCGCCGGCGAGCGCCAGCGCGCCGAGTTGCGCCTCGAGGAACAGGCCTTGCGCGTACATGTCGCGCGTGATCGTGGCCGCCTCGGGCGGCAAGCGCGCGACGTCGAGGCGCGTGGTGTCGACGGGCTCGGGTCCCGGTCCGCTCGGAGGCAGATCGGCCGGCGCGTCCTGCGCGCGTGCGGCGCAAGCGAGCCCGAGCACCACCATGACGAGGAGGACGCGCATCAGTCTTGTTCCGGTACGACCGGCGTGAACGGCTGCGCGGGCGGGATGTCCCAGTGTTTTTCGCCGCGCTTGCTCGCGCGGTCGCCGTGATCTTGCACGCGGATCGTGACTTCGAGCAGGAGGTCCTCGGCGCGCGCCGTCTCGAGGCCCGCGCGCACGCCGACGAGCCCGGGGATGACCGAAGGGATATAGGGCTTCACGCGCGGATCGCGACCCGACTGGCTGTGCGCGTCGACGACCAGGTTCGAGTTGGGCGCGCCGTTGACGACCGTGGCGAGATCGATCGCGACCTCGTCGAGCTCCGGTTCGGTCACGGTGCCGCTGACGCGTTGGCCCGGCGCAAGCGACACGCGCCACTCCCACTGATGCAGGTCCTCCGGTCTGGGCGCGTAATAGAAGAATTCGTTCACGCCATTGACGGTGATGAGCGCCACGATCGGCGCGCCGCCCTGGTTCGTGAGCGCGTAGTCGAGCTGCAGGTCGAGATCGTGCAGGTTCACCCAGGGCAGGCGCGGAAAGGGCAGCATGCGTCCGGCGGCCTCTGCCGTGAGGCGATCGAGGTCGCCTTGCGTGGGCGGCGTGAGGAGCAGCGAGAACAGGCGGTCGACGCGGAAGATCTGCTTGTCGTCGTCGGTGACGAAGGTCGGCTGCGCGTCGGCCGTGAGCTGCACCGGCTCGTCGATGACGTCGTAGCGCTGCTCTTCGAGGCAGGCGCTCACGCCGAGCGCGAGCCACAGCGCCCCGGGCCCGACAACGTACCGCATGTGCGCCAACGAACCCCCTGGTTCCGAAGCGTTACGATAAAGCAGCGCGCTCGCGAGGGCGCGCAAAAAGCGCTGGGCACGGGGCGACCGCGTGGGTGCGTATGCGCGAGGCACCGCGCCCGTAGGCGGGGCCGGCGCGCTGGCGGGATGGAGGAGTCAGCGAACCGCCCATTTGCGCGATCACGCCGATCCCCACGCACACGATCGGCAACGAGCGTGGCAGCTTGCGGAGTGGGATCGGCAGCCATGAGGGGGCCAGCACGAGCACACCCATGAACAGCAGCCAGGAACTCGAGCTCTGGATAGTCACCCGTGCACGTGTGTGATCAGCGCTCGTGCAAAGGGCGCGCCCATACCGTCCACTTGCTGGGGCACACAAGCCGCTCCGCGTCCGAGGCGCCGCGCCAGCGCCGTGAGCGCAATCGACGGATCTTACGCCACGACCTGCAGCACGATCTTCCCGCGCGTGTGCTCGCGCTCGAGGCGACTCTGCGCTGTCGAGACCTGCGCGAGCGGATAGACCGCTTGGACGAAGGGCTTCACCTTTCCCTCGTCGATCCAGCGCACGACTTCGGCCAGCTGCGCCCCGTCGACCCGGGCCACGTACGACTTACCTACCTGCTGCGGCGAGCGCGCCTTGTCCTGACGAGGCGGACCGAGCGTAGAGACGAGCACACCGTCCGTCTTGAGGACAGCCCACGAGCGATCTTGGGTCTCTCCGCTGATCAGATCCAGCACCAAGTCGTAATCGCGCAGCTCCTCTTCGAAGCGCTGGCGTTTGTAGTCGATGGCGCGTTGCGCGCCGAGCTCACGCACGAAAGGCAGATCCTCTGCGCTGACGGTCGTGGCGACCTCCGCGCCGATCGCACGCGCAAATTGGATCGCAAAGTGGCCCACGCCGCCGGCGCCCCCATGAACGAGGACCTTTTGCCCGGCGCTCAGCCCACCCTGATCGAACAGTCCTTGCCAGGCCGTGAGCGCCGCGAGCGGAACGGCGGCGGCAGCGACGTGATCCAAGCCAGCGGGCTTGCGCGCGCACGCATCGGCGGGAACTGCGACGTACTCGGCATACGCCGCGCGGTCTCTCGGTAAGAGCGCGATCACCGCATCGCCCACCTGCGGCCCCGATGCGCCCGATGCGCGCTCGACCACGCCGGACAGATCGCGGCCGAGCGCCAGGGGCAGCCGACTCGCGTCTAGGCCTGGGTACTTGCCCGAACGTATCTTGTAGTCGACGGGGTTCACGCTCGCCGCGTGAATCCGCACGAGCAACTCTCTGGCTTGCGGTTCAGGGGTGGGGACCTCGTCGATACGGAGCTGATCGGGGCCTCCAAACTGATGTATCCGCACCAACTTCATGGCGAGCGCTCCTCTCTTTCGATGGAGCTCGGGCGCCGTGTCGCGCGAGCTCCTCAGGAACACTCAGGACCTGCAGCAAGCGCGCCATCCATATCGTCGCGGGCGGCTGGGCAGGGCGGGTGCCGCAGCGGCGTGGGGGCTGTCGCCGGGCGCCCGCGCCCGACAGCCTCACCCGCCACCCGCCGCGGC
>CAZYWR010000412.1:0-2110 GCA_964651185.1 uncultured Polyangiales bacterium | reverse complement strand
TCGCACGTGTGGGACCGCGGCTGCCCCAAAAATCGCGCGGCCAGGTCGAGGCGCCGCGGCCGGCTCCGACGTCCCCATGAAAGCGCCCACGGAGGCGCTCACCTCGAAAGGAGACGAGCCATGAAGTTCATGTTGATGATGAATGCGCCGCGCGGGGCCGGAGACTGGAACGTCGTGAGTTGGCCGCCGCAGGACCTGAAGGCGCACATCGATTTCATGCAGCGCTTTGCGCGCGCGCTGCGCGAAGAGGGAACCCTGGTGAGCGCGGAGGGTTTGGCCGCGCCGGCGCAGGCGCGCGTCGTACGCGCGGGCGCGGCCGGCGCGCCGGAGGTGACGGACGGCCCCTTCCCCGAGGCCAAGGAGTTCTTGGCAGGCTACTGGATCGTGGACGTCGAGAGCCCCGAGCAGGCCTACACGATCGCGGCGCGCGCGTCCGTGGCGCCGGGCCCCGGCGGGCGGCCGTTGCGCATTCCGATCGAGGTGCGCGAGGTGATGAGCGGGCCGCCGACGCAGGACTGATGCTCACGCTGACGCGCGCAGCTCGGTGTCGTCGGCCTCGATGCCCGCGCGGATCGCGCTCAGCGCCTGCGCGCGCGCCCGCAGCTTGGTGGCGGCGTGCGCCTTCCTATCCAGCTTGGCCAGCTGTGCCGCCGTGTTCCTCGCGGCCTCGGCGAGCTCCGCTGCGGGCACCACGCGATCCAGAAAGCCCGCTTCGACCGCGCTCTCGGGCGCGTAGAGCTCGGCCAGCACCACCGCCCGCTGGAAGTGCGAGGGCGTGAGGCGCTGGCGACAAATCTCGGCGGCGGCTCGCGGAATGGTCATGCCGATCGCGACCTCATTGGCGGTGATCTTGTAAGGGCCGGCGGCGCCGATGCGGTAGTCGCCGGACAACAACAGGAACACGCCCATGGCCACCGCGTGGCCGCTGCAGGCGATCACGACGGGCAGCGGAAATTCCAGCACGCGCGCGGCGAGCTCGAAGCCTGCGCGCAGCATGTCGAACGCCTCGGGCCCGCGCGCGCGCAAGATGCCGAGGTCGAAGCCGCCGGAGAACACGCCCTCGCGCCCCGTGAGCACGACCGGGGCGCCATCTTGGGCCGCGCGGTCGAAGGCCGCGTTGAGCTCGCCCAGCATGCGCGGCGACTGCGCGTTCGCCTTGCCGTCGTCCATGGCGATCGTGGCGATGGATTGTTCGAGCCGATACGTGACCAAGCTAGCCATGACGGGATCCTCCGGACTGGGTTGCGCGGGAGCTGCGCGGCCGGGAAGTTTGCCGCACGTGCGAATGACGGTCACGCTTCGGCCGACTCCGCTCCTCGCGCGCGTGTGAGGCGGCGGCGCACGGCTCATGATCCACCGCATCGTCGACTTTGCGCTGCGCCAGCGCCTCGCCGTGCTCGCCGCCATGTTGGGCCTGATCGTGCTCGGCATTCAGGCTTACATGGCCGTGCCGATCGAGGCTTACCCGGACGTGGGCGACACGCAGGTCCAGGTGATCACGCAGTGGTGGGGCCACGCCGCCGAGGAGATGGAGCGGCAGATCACGTTGCCGATCGAGCGCCTGATGAACACCGCGCCGCACCAGACGTCGGTGCGTTCGGTCTCGATCGCGGGGCTCTCGGTGGTGACCGTGACCTTCGCCGACGGCACCAACGACTACTTCGCGCGCCAGCAGGCGCTCGAACGTCTGGCCTCGGTGGAGCTGCCGGACGGCGTGGACCCCGAGCTCGGACCGCTCGCCAGCCCGATCGGCGAGATCATGCGCTACCAGCTCGTCAACTGCACCGATCACCGCGTTCGGGAGTGCGTCGCGGACGACTATCACGCCGAGCCGAAGTCGCTCTCGGACCTGAAAGATCTGGAGGAGTGGGTGGTCGAGCGCGAGCTCTTGCGCGCAGACGGCGTGGCCGGCGTGGCGAGCTTCGGCGGGACCTTGAAGCAGTACCAAGTCCTGCTCGATCCCGGGCTCCTGATCGCGCGCGGCCTCGCGCTCGATGACGTGGAGCAGGCGCTGGCCGAAGCCAACGCGAACGCCGGCGGCGGCATCATCTCGCTCGGTCCGGAGGCGCTCAACGTGCGCGCGGTCGGGCTGCTCAGCCCGGACCAGATC
>CAZYWR010000411.1:0-3837 GCA_964651185.1 uncultured Polyangiales bacterium | reverse complement strand
GCTCTTGCCTGACGCGGTCGGCGTCGACACCACCAGATCGCGGCCTGCGCGCGCCAGCGCGAAGCACGCTGCTTGATGGCTGTAGAGCCGCGCGATCCCTCGCGCGCGCAGCGCGCTGGCGAGCGCAGGATGGAGCTCGTCCGGGAGCTCCGCGTAGCGCGCCGGCTGCGCGGGCAGCACGCGGTCGAGCGCCAAGCACTGCCGCACGCCTGGGTCGCTGCGGAGCGCCGCGACGACTTGCGTAAGCCCCGCGCGGCGCGCCCAAGGCCGGCGGGGCACCGCGCAAAAAGCTCCATCGTTTTCCGGCTCCGCCATGATCTGCGGCACTGTACAGACGTGCACCTTATCGGGCAACAAAATGCGCGGCTGCGCGGGCGCGCTGCCAGCGCGCTCGATCGCGAGCGGAACGGCTCGAGAACATCACGTGGTCGGTTTGCCGTCGAAATCCAGGAGCCCGCGGTTGTCGAGCGCGCGGCGCGCGCGCGCCGCGGGGTTCATCTGGCTCGCGTGCATGCCGTGGCGCACGAGCGGCGGATAGGCCTGGTAGATGTGGCCTTCACGCTGCAGTCGCACGGTGAGCTGCCAACCGACGCCGCTCGAGACGTCGGGGCGCCGTCGCCAGCGGTAGCGATGCATCGGGATGACGGCGTACTGCAGGAGCTCGAAGAACGCGCGATCGACGTAGAACGCCTGCAGGTCGAACCACTGCGTCCACCTCAGTCCCGCTGCGGCATCGCGCCGGCGAAACAGGATCCAGCGGCCCCAGCGCTCATCCTCCTCGGACGAGAACAGGTAGAGCACGCGACGCCGTGGGTCGTGCGCGGTCGCCTGCCAGTGCGCGCGTAGTTGGACGAACAGATCGGGCGCGAACTCGAGATCGTCCTGCAGGAACAAGGCGTGGCGCGGCGCGAGCCGGAGCGCGGCGCAAAAGGCAGCTTGATAGGCCCTCCAAAAGCCCGGCTTGCCGAGGCGCCGGCGCGCATCGAGCCACACCAGGTCCGCGCCGAAGCGCGCGCGCGCGAGCTCGCGCACCGCGCCGTAATCGGCGTCGCTCTGATCGTTGAGCACGAGCACGACTTGCGAACCGCGCGTGCCGCCCCAGGGCGTGCGGTGCAAGGCATCGGCCAACGCGGAGATCACGGCTGCGCAAGGAGCCGGACGGCGGTACGTCGTGATCACGATCAACAGCTCGGTCGTGCTCCGTTGGGCCAGGCGCGCGGGTGCATGCTCGAGCACGCGACCTTCGTGTTCGTACAACTGCCAAAAGGGTGCTTCCGAGGGGACGCGCGATGGCCGGTTGAACCACGTCGCGAACCAATGGGCGACTTCGCTCGGGTGAAACACGGTGCTCTAGCTATAGCGCGGGTGCACCGCGCATCCGAAGCGCGCAACATCCGTAAACAAAGCGGCAACACACCGATCCTGCCGCAGGATCGCGGCATTGCGCGCGCCGCTCGGCGCGCGCATCCTGCCGAGCAGTGCGCTCTTCTGTGTCGATCCTCAGCTATACGCTGTCCGGAAACGCGTTCGCGAGGGCCTGGCTGCTGGCTGATTTGTTGAAGGAAGCGTTCGCTGTGCACATCGTGGCGGCGTGCGGACCGCGCGACGAACTGTGGCCTCCCCTACGTCAGAGTTGCGGCATCGAAGTACGCCGCTGGACGCCATGGTCGTATCCGGGGTTCCGTTGGCGGGCGCGCACCCTGGCGCGCGCGCTGATCACGGGCGACGTGATCTACGCCGTCAAACCGCGCCTGACGTCGTTCGGTCTCGGGCTCGTCGCGAGAGACGTGGCGCGCCGCCCCTTGATCCTGGACATCGATGACTGGGAGCTCGGCTTCACCTCGCTCTGGCGGGACGTGCTGCTCGCGCCCTGGGCGCTGGCTTCGAGCGCGAGCGACCTCCACACGCGGCGTATGCACCACCGCATACGCTGCGCGGACGCTATCACGGTGAGCACGAGCTTTTTGCAGGAGCGCTTCGGCGGGACCTGGGTGCCGCACGCGCGCGACGAAGAGCGCCTCTTTCCGATGCGCGCGCCCGCGCCCCGCGAGGAAAAGACCGTGATGTTCCTCGGCACGCCGCGCAAACACAAAGGCCTGCACTCGCTCTTGGAGGCCCTGCGTTACGTGCGCGCGCCCGTACGCCTGCGGATCGTGGGCGGCAGCCTCGATGCAGCGCTCGTCGCGCATGCGCGCGCGAGCGGTGACCCCCGTGTTTCGATCGAAGCGCCGGTCCCCATGGCCGCGCTGCCGCAGCGGCTCGCGGCCGCCGACCTCGTGGTCATTCCGCAGGACGCGAGCTCGGTGAGCAGAGGTCAGCTGCCGGCCAAGCTGCTCGATGCGATGGCCATGGGCAAAGCCGTGGTGTCCACGCGCGTCGGCGACATCCCGCGCTGGCTGGCGGACGGCGCGGGCGTGTTGGTGGAACCGGGCGATCCGCGCGCCTTGGGCCGCGCGATCGACGAGCTCGCGCGCGATCAGGCGGCCATCGACGAGCTCGGTCGGCGGGCGCGCGAACGGCTGCTGGCGCTGGGCTCGTACGCGAGCGTGCGACCGCGTTTGATCGAGCTCGTGACCCGGGCCGCGCTGCGCGCGCAGCTTGCGAGCGTGCACATCGGCGATTTGCGACCGCGCGCGACGAGCGCTCATGAGCGTTGAGCGCGACGCGTGACGAAGCAGCGTGACAGCCTCTTTACCCCGCGCAGCAGCGCCGAAGTGGCGCGCCGCGCGCTACGCGGCGGGGCCCTCTCCGTGGCGGCGCAGGCCGTGCGAGGCGTGGTCGAGGGCGGCGGCACGCTGCTGTTGGCGCGCACCCTCGCGCCCGCTGAGTTCGGCTTGGTCGACATGATCGTCTCGATCACTGGCGTGGTCGACCTGCTGAAAGACTTCGGCCTATCGAGCGCCACGATCCAGAGACACACCATCGATCACGCTCAGGTGAGCCTGCTGTTCTGGATCAATTGCGGCGTCGGGTTGGCGCTGACTTTGATCATCATGGCGCTCGCGCCGGTGCTCGCGCTCTTGTACAGCCATCCGGAGCTGCGAGCGCTGACTTGGGCGCTGTCGCTGAACACGCTGCTCGGCGCGCTGTCCGTGCAGCATCAAGCGCTCCTGCGGCGCGACCTGCGCTTCGGCGCGCTCGCGGCCATCGACACCGCGTCGGCCTTCCTTTCGACGGGCGCCGCGCTCTGGGTCGCGTATGCCGGCTTCGGAGCCTGGGCGTTGGTGGCGAGGCAGCTGATGCGCAACGCGGCGCAGGCGCTGGCGGCTTGGCAGTTGTGCAGCTGGCGGCCGACGCGCCCGGCGCGGGCGGACGTCCGCGAGCTCTTACGGTTCGGAGGACACGTCAGCACGTTTCAGATCGTCAATTACCTCGAGCGCAACGCCGACAACATCTTGATCGGCCGCTTCGCCGGCGCGCGTGCGCTCGGGTTCTACACGAAAGCTTACGGGCTGATGCGCGTGCCCCTCGACCAAATCAACAATTTCTCCAACGTGATGGTGCCGGCGCTCAGCCGCTTGCTGTCGGATCCCGCGCGCTATCTCCAAGCTTATCGCAGCGTGGCGGCGCTATTCTTGCTGCTCACCATTCCACTCGCACCGCTCGCGCTGTACAGCGCCGACTGGTTCATTCCCGCGCTCTTGGGTGAGCCCTGGCGCGGCAGTGTCGCGGTGTTTCGCTGGCTCGCGTTGGCGCTGCTCGTGCGGCCGATCATGAATTCGGGCGGTTGGCTCTTCCTGTCGCAAGGGCGCACCTTCGAGCTGCGGCGCTGGGGCTTCCTCGCGGCCGGTCTGGCGATCACGTCGTTTCTGATCGGCTTGCCGTGGGGCTCGCTCG
>CAZYWR010000410.1:0-2349 GCA_964651185.1 uncultured Polyangiales bacterium | reverse complement strand
CGTAGGGCCCGCGACGGCGGCGCCCATCCCCGCGGCGGCACAGTCGCGGCGGGGCGCGCGGCCGGCGCGGTTCAGCGCGGCCGCGCGGCGCCTCAGGGCCGGGCGCTGCGCGCGGATCTGCGCGGATGAGCACGGCTGCGCTAAGCTCCGGCCGCTGTGATCAAGTACATCGGCAGCAAGCGCCTGCTCGTCCCGACCATCCTCGAGATCATCGCCAGATTGCCCGCTGTGCGGCGCGTGCTCGATCTATTCAGCGGCACGGCGCGCGTGGGCCACGCGCTCAAGGCGGCGGGCTACGAGGTGACGGCCAACGATCACACCGCGTACGCCTACACGCTGGCGCAGTGCTACGTGGCGGCGGACCGGCGGGCCGTGCTCGAGCAGGCCACGCGACTCCTGGGAGAGCTCCAGCGTCTTCCGGGCGCGGCCGGCTACTTCACCGAGACCTTCTGCCTGCGCGCGCGGTACCTGCAGCCTCACAACGGCGAGCGCGTGGACGCGATCCGCGAACGCATCGCGGCGCTCGCGCTCGACCCGTTGCTCGAAGCCGTGCTGTTGGTGTCGCTGATGGAAGCGGCCGATCGCGTGGACTCGACGTGCGGCTTGCAGATGGCGTACTTGAAGCGCTGGTCCGCGCGCTCGCACAACGCGCTCGAGCTGCGCATGCCCGAGGTTCTGCCGGGGCAGGGGGGCGCGCTGTGCCGTGATGCCCTGGATGCGGCGCGCGGCGGCTCGTACGATGTCGCGTACCTCGATCCGCCTTACAACCAGCACCGCTATCTCGGCAATTATCACGTGTGGGAGAGCCTCGTGCGCTGGGACAAGCCGGCCGTTTACGGCACGGCCATGAAGCGCGTCGACTGCATGCAGTACAAGAGCGACTTCAACTCGAAGCGCCAGATCGCGCGCGCGCTCGGCGACGTCATCGGGACCCTGGACGCGCGCTATCTCTTGGTGTCGTTCAACAACGAGGGCTACCTCTCGCGCGAGGACATTGCGCGGCTCTTGGAGGGGCGCGGCGAATGGGCCGCGCTCGAGCTCGACTACAAGCGCTATGTCGGGGCGCAGATCGGGATCTACAACCCGAGCGGGCAGAAGGTCGGGCGCGTGAGCCACTTGCGCAACCGCGAATGCCTGTTCTTGGTCGGGCCCGGGGCGAAAGGCTACATGCCACGATCGCTGGTCGCCGGTCCGCCGGCTTGATTGCGCAGAGCGCCATGGTTTGTTCGCGGGCTACACTGGCCGAGGGCAGGCGTGGAGCGCATCCTGCCTGGAAACGCTGCCGAGCGAGGAGTCGCCACGAATGAGCCCTCTCGAACGAGTGGCGTCGTTTGCCTATCACAAGCGACGCGGACTGCTGATCGTCTTCTTCGCGCTGTTCATCGCGACCGGCATCTACGGCCGCAACACCGCGAAGGAGCTCATCGGAGGAGGGTTTGACGACCCGCGCAGCGAGTCGGCGCGTGCGAACGCGCTGCTCGGCGAGCGCTTCGGCTTGGGTACGCCGGACGTGGTCGTGGCGTACACGCATCCGACCTGGAAGGTCGAGGACTTGGAGTTCGCGCGCGTGCTGGGACCGGCGCTCGAGCGGATTCGCGCCGTGAAAGGCGTAAAGCGCGTAGGTACACCGTACGGAGATCCGCCGGACGCGGTGGTCTCGCGCGACGGGCGCACGGTGGTCACGACCATTCGTTTTGCCGGGCAAGGGCACGACATCGAGCGGACTTACAACGCTGTCGAGCCGCTCTTGCACATACCGGGTCTGAGCTCGTTGGTGGGAGGCGCCGTACCCGCGGCGCACCAGGCACAGGCCGCTGCGCAGCGCGACTTGGTGCGCGCAGAGCGCGTCACGCTGCCGGTGCTCGCCGTGCTCTTGGTGATCTTCTTCCGCGGGCTCGTGGTCGCGAGCCTGCCGCTTTTGGTGGGTGGCTTCTCGGTGGCGGCGGCGCTCGCCTGCGTGCGGCTGCTGACGCACGTGACCGATATATCGATCTTCGCGCTCAACATCGTCACCTTCGTGGGCCTGGGTGTCGCGATCGATTACTCGCTGTTCATGACCAGCCGCTTTCGCGACGAGCTCTCGGCCGGGATGCCCGTGGACAAGGCCGTGCAGCACACGCTCAGGACGGCGGGGCGCACCATCGGTTACTCGGGGATGGCGGTGGCGGTGAGCCTCTTGGCGATGACCGCGTTCCCGCTCATGCTGCTGCGCAGCGTCGCGGTCGCCGGCAGCCTGGTGGTGCTGATGGCGCTCGCCGGGTCGCTCTTGTTTTTGCCTGCGATGCTCGCGTTTCTCGGCCACCGCATCGAATGGTTGAGCATCGGCCGCACCAAGCATGACGCGGTCGC
>CAZYWR010000409.1:0-2874 GCA_964651185.1 uncultured Polyangiales bacterium | reverse complement strand
AGGGCTCGCGATCGCGCTCGGGGTTGCGGCACCACTCGCTCCACGAGCCCACGTACAGGCTGGCGCCGGGCAAGCCTGCGCGCTCGAGCGCAAGCAAGCTGTGGCATGCGGTGACGCCGGAGCCGCAATGCACGATCGTCCGCTCGGGCGCGACCCCCGCGAGGATGCGCTCGTAAAGCACGCGCAGCTCGCCGGCGCGCTTGAAGCTCCCGTCGGCGCGCAGGTTCTCGCTGAACGGGATGTTGTGCGCGCCGGGGATGTGACCCGCAATGGGATCGATCGGCTCGCCCTCGCCGCGGTAGCGAAACGCCGCGCGCACATCGAGCACGCGTCGGTCGGGACGAAGGCGCGCGCGTTCGACCTCGTCGATGTCTGCGACGCGGGCTGCCCACGACGCTACCGGGTAGGGCGGCGCGGGCGCCGGCGTCGAGGGATCGCGCGTGAGCGCGTGGCCTGCTGCGAGGAGGGCCGGGAGCCCGCCGTCGACCACCTGCATGCGTTCGTGACCGAGCGCGCGCAAGAGCCACCACGCGCGTGCGGCCGCGTTGGCGCCCCCTTGGTCGTCGTACGCGACGACATGCGCGCTCGGCGTCACGCCCCAGCGCCCGAGCGTCGCGCACATCGCACGCAACTCGGGCAACGGATGCCGGCCGCCGCGCGCTGGATCGGACGCGGGCGCCGCCAAATCGCGCTCGAGCTGCGCGTGGATCGCGCCTGCGATGTGCCCCGCCTCGTACGCCTTCGTGTCCACGCGACAATCGAGCAAGATGGCGCCATCGAGCTCCGCCAACGAGGTTGCGGACAAGATCGGATCGAGCGCCATGGACGCATCATAGCTCGCGGGCATGAACCCTGCGTCGGAGACCGCGCAGCGGGAGCGCTTCGCCTTTCGAGGAGCGTGCCTCTGCTCAATCGCCCTGGGTGCGCTTGGGGCGCCGATTGCACTCGAGGATCTTCTTGCGGATGCGGATCGCGTCGGGCGTAATCTCGACGAGCTCGTCGTTGTCGATCCACTCCATCGCGCTCTCGATGGTGTGCACGCGCGGCGGAATGAGGATGATGTTCTCGTCGCGGCCCGCGGCGCGGATGTTGGTAAGCTTCTTTTCGCGGCAGGCGTTGACGTCGAGGTCGTTGGCGCGGTTGTGCTCGCCGATGATCATGCCTTCATAGACTTCGACGCCGGGGCCGATGAACAGCACGCCGCGCGGCTGGAGCCCGAACAGTGCGTAGGGCACCGCGACCCCCTGCCGGTCGCTGACGATCGCGCCGTTCGGGCGCAGCTGCATCTGTCCAGCGTACGGCTGCCAGCCGTGGAACTCCGTGTTCAAGAGTCCCGTGCCGCGCGTTTCGGTCAAGAACAGCCCGCGAAAGCCGATGAGGCCGCGCGAAGGGACGATGTATTCCACGCGCGAGCGGCCGAAGCCGAGGTTGTGCATGCGGTCCATGCGCCCGCGCCGTTCGCCTAGCCGCGTGGTGATCGCGCCGACGTACTCGTCCGGCACGTCGATCACCACACGCTCGACCGGCTCCGACAGCACGCCATCGTGATCGCGGGTCACGACCTCGGGCATGGCGACCGCGACCTCGTAACCCTCGCGCCGCATGTTCTCGAGCAGGATGGCGATCATCAGCTCGCCGCGACCGAACACCGTGAATGCGTCGGGCGTCTCGGTCTCCTCCATGCGCATCGCCAGGTTCTTGCGCACCTCGCGCTCGAGCCGCTCGCGCAGGTGGCGCGAGGTGACCCACTTGCCGCTGCGGCCGGCGAGCGGTGACGTGTTCACGTGGAAGCGCACCTTGATGGTCGGCTCTTCGACCGTGATGCGCGGCAAGGCCTCCGGCGCGTGCGGCGCCGCGATGGTGTCGCCGATCGCCACCTCGTCGATCCCGGCCACCAGCGCGATGTCGCCCGCGCTCGCTTCCTCGACAGGCGTACGCTTCACGCCGCGCATGCCGTAGAGCTGACTCACCTTGTGCTGCGTGCTCGTGCCCTCGCCCAGGCGCAGCACCTGGTCGCCGAGCTTGATCTTGCCCCGGCGGATGCGTCCGACCGCGAGCCGTCCCACGTAGTCGTCGTGCTCGACATTCGTGACGAGCAGCTGGAGCGGTCCGTTCACCTCCGCCTTGGGCGGTGGCACGCGCGCCAGAATCGTCTCGAACAGCGGCTCCAGGTCTTTGCTTTCGTCGCCGGGCGCGAGCTTGGCTTGGCCGAGCTTGGCGATGGTGTAGACCGTGGCGAAGTCGAGCTGCTGCTCGTTGGCTTCGAGCTCGCAGAACAGGTCGAACGTCTCTGTCAGCACTTCGTCCGGGCGCGCATCGGCGCGGTCGATCTTGTTGATCACCACGATGGCCGGGATGCCGAGCGCCAGCGCCTTACTGAGCACGAAGCGCGTCTGCGGCAGCGGCCCTTCGGCTGCGTCCACCAACAGCAGCACGCCGTCTGCCATGCTGATCGTGCGCTCGACTTCGCCGCCGAAGTCGGCGTGGCCAGGCGTGTCGATGATATTGATGCGCACACCTTTGTAAGTAACCGACGCGTTCTTGGCGAGGATGGTGATGCCGCGCTCGCGCTCGAGGTCGTTCGAATCCATCACGCGCTCGGCAACCGCCTCGTTCTCGCGGAACGTCCCCGTCTGGCGTAACATGGCATCCACCAACGTCGTCTTTCCGTGGTCGACGTGAGCGATGATGGCGATGTTTCGCAGATCCGGTCGGGTAGGCGTCGTCATCGAATCGCGCTCTGTGACATGACCTACCCCCCTCGCCAAGCGGGGGGCCCCCGTGCCGCACCCGCACGTTCTCCGTCGTCCTCGTGTTCGTTCTCGTAGTCGTGCGCGTGCACGATTCGCGCCCGCGCACGACTACGAGGACGAG
>CAZYWR010000408.1:0-5774 GCA_964651185.1 uncultured Polyangiales bacterium | reverse complement strand
CGTGCGCGCGGCGCTGATCGTTGGCGAAGCTCACGACCAGCACGCTGTTCGCGGTCGCCACGCCCACGCACATGATCGCGCCCATGAGCGCAGGGACGCTGAGCGTGGTGCCGGTGACGAACAAGAGCCAGGCGATCCCCGCCAGCGCGCCGGGCAAGGCCATCAGGATGATCAGCGGGTCGAGCCAAGACTGAAAGTTCACCACCAAGAGCAGGTAGACCAGCACGATCGCGAACACCAGACCGTACGCCAGCCCCTCGAAAGAAGACTCCATGCTTTCGATCTGACCTTTGAGCTCCAGGGTCGAGCCGCGCGGGAGCCTCGGCTCGTAGCGCGAGAGCAGCTCGCGCAGCGCGCGCGCGGCCGAGCCGAGATCGGTGCCGGCCACGTTCGCGAGCACGTCGTAGGCGGGCAGCGCGTTGAAGTGCGAGATGTTGGTGGGGCCCGAACCGCGCGAGAAGCTCGCGACGTTGGCCAAGAGCTGCGGCGCGCCGCCGGCCGCGGCCGAGAGCGGCGTCGAGCCGAGCTCGTGCAGGCTGTCCATGCGCTGCTGCGGCGTCTGCACGGCGACCGTGTATTGAATGCCTTTCTTGACGTCGAGCCAGAAGTTGGGCGCCGTCTGGCCGCTCGACGAGAGCGACACCAACAGGTCGTTCGCGACGTCGCGCTGGGTCAGGCCGAGCTTGCTCGCGAGGTCGCGATTGACCTCCACGTGCACGTTGGGGGTGGCCGCGACCTGGTGCAGGCGCGCGTCGACCACGCCCGGAATGGCCTGCACCTCGCGCGCGAGCTCGCGCGCGAGCGCCAGGTCTTGCGCGCTGTTCGCCTGCGGGCCGCGCAGCTGCACGTCGATCGGCGCCGAGATCCCGAAGTTGAGCACCTGGGTCGCGAGATCGGGCGCGAGAAAGAAGAAGGTGGTCTCCGGGTAGCGCCGCGCGAGCGCGCGCCGCAGCGCGGCCACGTAGTCTGCCGTGGGCGCGTGCCTGTGCTTGAGCGCGATCAGGATCTCGCCGTCCGCGGAGGAGATCATCGTGCCGTCGCTCATCGACAGATTGATCGGACTCATGGTCAAGCCGACGTTGTCGATCACGTGCTCGATGTCGCGCTCCGGGATGAGCTCGCGGATGGTGCGGTTCAGGCTCGCGTAGAGGGCCTCGCTCGCTTCGATGCGCGTGCCGGCCGCGGCGCGCACGTGGAGGCGGATGAGCCCGGCGTCGACGGCCGGAAAGAAGTCGCGCCCGAGCAGCGGGTAGAGCGCGAGCGAGAGCGCGGCGAAGAGTAAGAACGCGCCCGCCACAAGGCCGGGGCGGGCGAGGCTCCCTTGAAGCAGCCGGCCGTAGGCGCCGCGCAGCCGCTCGAAGCGGGCGTCGAACCAGGCGCTGCTGCGCGCGAGCCAGCCGGGAGCGGGCCCATGCTCGTGTTCGTGCTCGCTCGCGAGCAACCTGCGCACCAAGGTCGGCACGAGCGTGCGCGACAGGAAGTACGAGGTGAGCATCGCGATCACCACGCCCAGCGCGAGCGGCACGAACAGGCTCTTCGCCGCGCCGGTGATGAAGGCCACGGGCACGAACACGATGCAGATCGCCAACGTCGAGACGAACGCCGGCACGGCGATCTCGCGCGCGCCGTCCAGGATCGCGCGCACCAGCGGCTTTCCCTGGCCGAGGTTGCGGTGGATGTTCTCGAGCTCCACCGTGGCGTCGTCCACCAGGATGCCCACGGCGAGCGACATCCCGCCCAAGGTCATGACGTTCAGGCTATGGCCGAGCAGGCCGAGCACGCTGCTCGCGACCAGGATCGAGAGCGGGATCGAGACGACCACGATCACGGTGCTGCGCCAGCTGCCCAGGAAGAGCAGCATCAAGAGCGCGGTCAAGCTCGCGGCGATCACCGCCTCGTGCACCACGCTGCGCACGGCCGCGCGCACGAACACGGACTGGTCGAACAGCGGCGAGACCTTGAGCTCCTTGGGCACGGTGGCGAGCACGGCGGGCAAGGCCGCGCGCACGCGCGACACCACGTCCAACGTGCTCGCGCCGACGGACTTCAAGATCGGCATCACCACGGCGCGCTTGCCGTTGGCGTGCACGACGTTGGTCTGCGGCGCGAAGCCGTCGCGCACGTTGGCGACCTCGCGCAACAGCACCGTCCTGCCCTGCACCGTGCGGAGCGGCAGCTCGTTGAGCGCCTCGACCGACTCCGGGCTGCTGTTGATCAAGACCGGGTAATCCTGCGCGCCCATCTTGATGCTGCCGGTGGGCAGCGTCAGGTTCTGCACGTTGACGGCGTCGATCACGTCGCGCGGGGACAGACCGAAGGCGTACAAGCGCGATAGATCCAGGTCGACCATCACCTGCCGGCTGCGGCCGCCGTACGGGAAGGGTAGGCCCGCGCCCTGCACGGTCGCGAGGCCCGCGCGCACGAAGTTCACGCCGTAGTCGAACAGCTGCTGCTCGCTGAGCTGCTCGCTTTCGAGCACGAGCTGGAGCACGGGCGCGTTCGAGGCGCTGTAGCGCAGGATGAGCGGCGGAGTCGCCCCGGGCGGCAGCGAGCGGATCGCGCTCTGCGAGGAGGCGGTGATCTGCGCGGTGGCCGCCTCGATCTTGGCGCCTGGGTGAAAGAAGATCTTCACCACCGCGATCCCGGTCAAGGTCTGGCTCTCGATGTGCTCGATGTCGCTCACGGTCGTGGTCAAGAAGCGTTCGTAGTTGCTGACGACGCGCTTCTCCATCTCCTCCGGCGGCAGGCCGCCGTAGCTCCACACCGCGACCACCACGGGGATGTCGATCTCGGGGAGAATATCGGTCGGCATGCGGCGGATGGTGACCACGCCGAACAGCACGATCAGCATGGCCATGACCACGAACGTGTAGGGGCGCTGCAGCGCGACGCGGACCAGCCACATGTCTTGCCTAACGAGCGCTCACGCGAGCAGGGCGCCGACCCCAGACACGAGCAGCGCGAGCGACCAGAGCCAATCGAGGTTGAACCAGGCGCGCCGTAAGAGGGCGAGCCCGAGCTTATAGTAGACGGTCAGCGCGATGATCCCGGTGACGGCGAGCATGGCGCTCGTGTGCAAGAGCGTGGCGCTGACGTAGCTGCTCGGCCCCCCGGCGAGTCCGCCGTGGCAAGCCGGTGCGGCGGCGCCTGCGACGAACAAGGGCACGAGCATCAACCCCGCGCCGTGCGCGGTGGCCATCAGGAACGACCACCAAGTCAGGCCCGCGAAGCCCACCCGCATGCCGACCCAACGCGGGTGGCGGTGCTTGATCAGCTTGGCGGTGCCGAAGCCGATCAGGATCGACGCCGTGACCCAGCGCAGCGCCGCGTTCGGCAGCACCGCGCGGCCGAGGGCAAAGACCGCGAGCGGCAGCGCGATGGCGAGCGCGTGGCCGAGCGCGATCGGCAAGAGCGCCCCGGCGACCGCGGCGCCTCTGCGCTCTTGCAGGCCGCGCGAGACGGCGAATAACCAACCCATCCCGGGGTTGACGCCGTGCCACACGCCGAGCAGCACCAGCGTGAGCCAAGGCCAAAGCAGCGGAGCCGAGCTCATGGGTAACAGTAAGAGTCCGACGACGCGTCGCCGCCCTCGAGCCGCACCTGGTGCGGACGTCGCGTGCCGAAGTCGACCAAGAATTCCGGATCGATCTGGATCCCGCCGTCCGCGCCGACGTCGATCTTCGTCAGCCAGCCGGACACACCGTCAGGGTAGAACTGCTCGTCCCACGAAGCGTAGAGCGAGCTCGTCAGGTACACGCGCTTGCCGTCGCGGCTGACTTCGACCATCTGCGGTCCGCCGGTGAGCGGCCCCGTCTTCGGGTGCGCGGTGCGCTCGACGATGCCGCCGATGCGCACCGATCCGGTCTCGCGCGGCGCGAACGGATCCGACACATCGTATTGCTTCAGCTCGCCCGTGCCCCAACACGAGACGTACAGGTACTTGTCGTCGAGCGAAAGATTGATGTCGGTGACGAGCGGCGGCACCGCCTTGAAGCCTTGGAGCAGCGGCGGAAGCTTGGCCGGGTCGGCCGGCACGGCGGGGATGGTGATGGTCTTCTTCACCGCCCAACGGTTCCCCTCCAAATACCAAGTCCAGATCGACGCGGAGAGATCGGCCACGCTCACCACCACCCCCGCGAACCCGTAAGGTCTGGTCGGATCGTGCGCGGGGCGCAGCTCGAGCACCATCTGGTGCTCGTCCCCGAGGTCGAGCGCCTGCAGGTGGCGGCGCTTCTTCAGGTCCCAGACGTGCAGCTGATGTCCGTACTTCTTGCCGAGCAGGAGCTCGGGGTTGAGGCCGGCCTCGACCATGTTCGGCGTGCCCCACTCGCTCGAGATCAGCGTGTCGAAGCCGAGGTGCCACCAAAAGTCGTAAGCGAGCTGTTGCGGCCCGCGGTCGAGCTCCCAACGCCCGCGCACGTCGAAGCTCTCGCAGTCGAGCACGAAGATGCCGCCCGGTCCGCCTCCCTCGGGGTTGCCGAGCGCGTTCACGTACAGGCCGTCCGGCCCGCAATGGATGGTGTGCGGACGAGCGTAGCCGGTACGGCGCGCGATCTCCTGCGGCTCGATCGTCTTGACCAACGCCGGCCGCTTGGGATCCGGCTTCGTGTCGAACACGTAGATGCGCGACGAGCGCAGGCCGGGGACGAGCAGGTAGCGCCGCTCGACATGCGGGTTGGGCGCCCACGGGCAGAGCGACGCGCTGCACGCGTTCCAGCCGAAGTGGTGGAGCTCGTCGCCCACGTTCGGCAGCACCGAGCGCGCGATGATCTTGCCGTAGCTCGGCGAGATCGGCTCCAGGTCGACGACCGCCAACGCGTCGGGTTCGGCCCCGGGCTTGCCGAGCGCGCCGCGCGGATCGAGGGCCGCGACGTACGCGAAGCGCTCGCGCGGGGCCTCGCCGGCCAGGCGCGGTGAAGGATAAAACGAAGGGTCGGGGCGGAACGACATGGCGGCAACTCCGGTGCGCACGAAGCGATCACGTCGCGAGCGCAGCGGCTCGTCGCAGCGCGCTCGACCGCGCTGGCGTCGCGAGTGGTTGCTGTCTCCTATAATAGACGAGTCCTCTTGTAAAGAGAGAATCGCCCTGCTACGGTCCCGGCATGGCAAGTTTACGACTCGGTGACGAAGCCCCGGATTTCGAGCAAGACTCCTCGGAAGGACGCATCCGCTTCCACGAGTGGCTGGGCAAGAGCTGGGGCGTGCTCTTCTCGCATCCGGCCGACTTCACGCCGGTATGCACGACCGAGCTCGGCCTCACGGCCAAGCTCAAGGACGAGTTCGCGAAGCGCGACGTCAAGGTGATCGCGCTCTCGGTCGACCCGGTCGACGCGCACAAGCGCTGGATCGACGACATCAATGAGACGCAGCAGACCAAGGTCAACTTCCCGATCATCGCCGACGCCGATCGCAAGGTGAGCGAGCTCTACGACCTGATCCACCCGAACGCGAACAGCACGTTGACCGTGCGCTCGCTGTTCGTGATCGATCCGAACAAGAAGGTGCGCCTGATCATCACGTATCCGGCCAGCACCGGGCGCAATTTCGACGAGATCTTGCGCGTGATCGACTCGCTCCAGCTGACCGATCACCACAGCGTGGCGACGCCGGGCAACTGGAAGGACGGCGACGAGGTGGTGATCGTGCCCTCGCTGCAAGACCCGGAGCTGATCAAGCAGAAGTTCCCGAAGGGCTACCGCGCGGTGCGGCCTTACTTGCGGCTTACGCCGCAGCCGAATCGCTGATCGTGGCTCGTTCGGCTACGCGCCGGCGCG
>CAZYWR010000407.1:0-1568 GCA_964651185.1 uncultured Polyangiales bacterium | reverse complement strand
CGAGCCGCGGCGGCGCGAGCTGGTTGCTCGCGTGGGGGTAGGAGCGCAGCACCCGCTGCGTCCGTGATGATGCTCTCGTATGACGATGTAATACAGAACTGCGCGCGCGCAAGCCCCCTGACGGCTCCAAAGAAGGGCACGTCGGAGAGCGCGCCAGGGTCGCAGAGCGGAAGCCCGTCAGCGCAGCCGGTGCCGTCTCGCTCGAGGACTGCTCGACTAGCGCGGCTGTTTCCGGGCGGCGCGCCACTCGTCGAACTGCCAACGCAAGCCGAGCGCCACGAAGTCGGCCTCGACCGTGTAGCGGCCGTTGCCGATGGCGGGCACGTCGCCGACATCGTACGTGCCGGGGTTGGCGTCGGTCGGCACTGGCTTCACTGCGGTCGGCAGAAGCACGCGGCTCCTGTGCACAGTGAGGTTCGCCATGAACATGTGGCCGTAAGCGAAGTCGAGCAGAACGCCCGGGTACACCTCGACGGTGCCGCCGCAGGCCAAGAGCACCTTGTTCGTGTCGATGGCCGCGGGGCTCAGGTCGCGCGGCGCCACGCTGCTCGACTCGAACATGACGCCGCCGTGAGCGGCCAACTTGCGGCGACCGGATACGAGCCGGCTGAGGTCGTGCGTGCCGCCCAGCTGACCCGCCCACGTGGCGCGCATGTTGCGCGTGAGCGAGACGGGCTCCGCCTGCAGGTCGCCCACGCTCGGGATGTTGCGCGCGAACACGCCGATCGGCTTCACCTGGATGCTGCTCTGCGAGGCCCAGTTCTCCCAGGTTCCGGCGAGCTCGACCTGGGTGTGGGGCAGGACGTCGCCCTCCACGCCGAGCCGGATGATGGTCGGCATCTTGACCGTCATCGACGCCTTCAGATCGTCGCCGCCTTTGGCATTGGTGAGCTTGACGTTGTCGAAGATCGCCTGGTCGGGGAGCTTCACATCGAACTTCGCGTCGCCGTGGATGCGGCTGCGCACCTGCACCGAGCCGCCGATGCGCACGTGGTCGAAGTCGTAGCGCGCCCCGAAGTTGGCGCTGGCAGTCAGCACCGGGCCGAGCAGGAAGCGGGTGCGGCCTTCCCATTCGGGCGCCAGCGGCTGCGAGCACACGACGTAATCGCAGGCGCTGATCGCGACCTCTCCGCCGACCTGGGCGAGCGTGATATTGAGCGTCGCGCCGATCGAGAGCCGATCGATCGGCCGGTACGCGGCTCCTTGGGTGAAGGTGATCAGCGCGGAGTTGTTCGCGTTCAACAGCGAGTAGCGCTGCGGCGCGGGTTGTCCGTCGACCTGGCTCGGCCAGTTGAGCGCGAAGCCGGGCGGCACCAAGAGGCCGATGCCGAAGCCCCAGCGCTTGAGCCCGAAGTTGTCGCTGTACGCGATCACGGGCAGTGGGACCGCCGTGACGCCCGTGTGCGCGGTGGGCGTCACCGTGCCGTTGCCGAGGTAGCCGGTGAAGCTGCCGCGCGCGAGCGGCACGTTGATGTCGACCAGCAGCTGGCGCTTCGTGTAGGCCAACCCGGCCGGGTTGTACCAGAGCGCGTGCGGGCTGCTCACGCCCGCGACGCGTGCACCCGCTC
>CAZYWR010000406.1:0-8316 GCA_964651185.1 uncultured Polyangiales bacterium | reverse complement strand
GCGCACGTTACCGGGCACGGCGATGGCGTCCTCCCCCGTCTCGATCCTGCCTGTTCGTCCCGCACATCCATCCCGAGCTGGCGAAGCCGGGCCATTTCTCAAGTGGGTAGGCGGTAAGGGAAAGCTGCAGAAGACGCTCTCGGCGCTGCTTCCACCCGGGGTCGCGCTGATGCGCCACGTGGAGCCCTTCGTCGGCGGCGGCGCGCTGTTCTTCGCGCGCGCGCCGGAGCGCGCGCTGCTCTCGGACGTCAACGTCGATCTGATAGACACTTACGTCGCGGTACGCGACCAGGTCGCGGGCGTCCTGCGCGAGCTGACACGGCTCGCGCGCGCTCACGGGCGTGACGCGAAGAGCAGCTACTACGCGGCGCGCGAGCGCTACAACGCGCGCGATCACGCGAGCACGGCCGAGCGCGCCGCGCTCTTCATCTACCTCAATAAGACCGGCTTCAACGGCCTCCACCGCGTGAACAAGCGCGGCCACTTCAACGTGCCCATGGGCCGCTACGAGAAGCCGGCCATCGCCGACGCGCCCACGCTCTACGCCGCGAGCGAGCGCCTCGCGCGCGCGGACATCCGCTGTGCACCTTTCGAGGCGCTGATCGAGCGCGCTCGTCCCGGTGACTTCATCTACCTCGACCCGCCGTACGAGCCGGTGTCGCGCACCGCCAACTTCACGGCTTACGCCCAGGACGGCTTCACGCAGGCCGACCAGACGCGCTTGCGCGACGTGTTTCGCGCGCTCGATCGCCGCGGTGCGAAGCTGATGCTGTCGAACAGCGACGTCCCCTTCATCCGCGAGCTCTACCGAGGCTATCAAGTGGAAAAGGTGCTCGCCCGCCGCGCGGTGAACAGCGATCCCACGGCGCGCGGCCCGGTCGCCGAGCTCGTCATCCGCAACTACCGCTAGCCGCGCCCGCGCTCACACCGAGATCTCGACGCCGCTCGCGTCGAGCAGCTCGCGCACGTGCTCGTTGTCGCTGCGCGCAAACTCCTCGCGCGGCAGGCTGGCTTCGATGCGCCCCTGATACAACAGCGTCACGTGGTGGCTGATGCGGAACACGGACTCCATGTCGTGGCTGATCACCACCGAGGTCACGCCGAAGCGGGCGCGCGTCGATTCGATCAAGTCGTCCACCGTGCGCGAGGTGATGGGATCGAGGCCGGTCGTGGGCTCGTCGTAGATCAGGATCGCCGGCTTCATCACGATGGCGCGCGCCACCGCCACGCGCTTTCTCATGCCGCCCGAGAGCTCGGAGGGCAGCTTGTGGATGGCGTGCGCCACGCCGAGCGCCTCGAGCGCCTCCTCCACTTTCTCCTGCAGCGCGCCGCGCGAGAGCTTCTCGTGCTCGCGCAAGGGAAAGGCCACGTTGTCGAACACGTCCATCGAGTCGAACAACGCCGACATCTGGAACACCATCCCGAACTTCTTGCGCACCTCCCCGAGCTGCACCTCGCGCAGGGGCGCGATGTCGAGTCCGTCCACGATGATCTGCCCGGAATCGGGTCGCTCGAGCCGGATCAGCTGGCGCAGGAAGACCGTCTTGCCGGAGCCGCTCGCGCCCACGATCACGTTGGTGAGCCCGCGGTACATGTCGAAGGTGACGCCCTTCAAGATGACCTGCTTGCCGTACGACTTCTTCAGGTCGATGATGCGCACGTGAACGTCGCGTTCGCTCCGGTCGCCCACGTCAGAACCCGCCCTCGCCCGTGATGAGGCTGGTGATCAGATAGTCGAGCGCCAGGATCGAGACCGCGCTCTGCACCACCGCGCGGTTGGTGGCGTGCCCCACTCCAGCCGCGCCGCCCTGCGCATAAAAGCCCTGGCGACAGGCGATAAGCGACACCGTCAGGCCGAACGAGGCCGCCTTGATCACGCCCTGGCGCAAGTCCGGGACGTCCACGAACCAACGCACTTTGTCCACGAAGATGCCGTGGTCGAGCCCGAGCAGCTTCACGCACACGAGCCAGGCGCCGAAGATGCCGACGATGTTGAAGATCATCGCCAGCACCGGGACCATCACCAGACCTGCCACCACGCGCGGCACCACCAAATACTGGATCGGGTTCACGGCCATGGTCGTGAGCGCGTCGATCTGATCCGACACGCGCATCGAGCCGAGCTCGGTGCTCATCGCGCTGCCCGCGCGGCTCGAGACCATGAGGGCGGTGAACACCGGCGACAGCTCGCGCGCGAGCGAGAGCCCGACGACCGCGCCCGTCTGGTTTTCCGCCCCGAACTGGCGAAATCCGTCGACCAGCTGGATCCCGAACACCATGCCGATGAACAGGCCGGTCAGCCCGACGATGAACAACGACTGCACGCCCACGAACTCCATGGCATCGAAGAACAGGTGCACCCTGAAGGGCGGCCGCACGCCCCAGAACACCGCGTCGAACAAGAGGCGCGCCGTCGCCCCGATCTCCACGAGCAGCGTGAGGAGCGGACGCGTCAGCAAGCTGCCCATCGCCTTCAGCACGCCGAGCAAGGTCGCACCGTCCCCCGCGGCCTTGCCCGCCTGCTCCGCCGGACTGCTCACCTTGGCAGCCATACCACTCGTACCTCGGGAGTTCACGATTCGTGCGCCGGGTTGCGCGGGACGAGGTCGGTGGCCATGCCCCGGTGGTGCGCGCTCCCCTTCCGCCGAGCCGTGCCTGCAACCGCGACCGCGCGCGCACGGGCTCCGGGAAGCCACGACGGGCGCGCGCCAGTGGTGCCCAGGGCACCTGCTGCTAGGCTCGAGGCATGTGGGTTCAGGTCAACGGCGAGCCGCGCGAGCTCGCGCCGGGCAGCACCGTCGCCGCGCTCTTGGCCGCACTCGGGCTCGGCGATCGCCCGGTCGCCGTCGAACGCAATGCCGAGATCGTGCCGCGCGCGCGCCATGCGTCGACGCCGCTCGCGGACGGCGATCGGCTGGAAGTCGTGCAGTTCGTCGGCGGCGGCTGAGCGGCGCGAAGCACAAGCGAAAGGGCGCGCCATGGAAATGGAAGACGTACTCTCGATCGGTTCGCACCGCTTCCGCTCCCGGCTGTTCGTGGGCACGGGCAAGTACAAAGACGTCGCCGAGACGCGCGACGCGCTCGCCGCTTCGGGCGCCGAGATCGTGACAGTCGCGGTCCGGCGCGTGGATCTGAGCAAGCCGCAAGACCAAGCGCTGTTGGAGCTGCTGCGCGAGCGGAAGGTCACGCTGCTCCCGAACACCGCGGGCTGCTACTCGGCCGACGAGGCGGTGCGCACCTGTCGCTTGGCGCGCGAAGCCGGGATGACCGAGCTGGTCAAGCTCGAGGTGATAGGCGACGCCAGCACGCTCTTTCCCGACGTGGAGCAGACGCTCAAGGCCGCCGCGATCCTGGTGAAAGAGGGCTTCACCGTGCTGCCCTACGTCAACGACGACCCGATCGCATGCAAGAAGCTGGAAGATCTCGGCTGCGCCGCCGTCATGCCGCTGGCGGCACCGATCGGCTCCGGGCTCGGCATCCGCAATCCTTACAACATCGAGATCATCCTGCGCCAATCCAAGGTGCCGGTGATCGTCGACGCAGGGGTCGGTACGGCCTCGGACGCCGCCATCGCCATGGAGCTCGGCTGTGACGGCGTGCTGATGAACACGGCGATCGCGGGCGCGCGGGCGCCGGTGCAAATGGCGCGCGCGATGAGGCTCGCCGTCGAGGCCGGGCGCCTCGCCTATCTGGCCGGCCGCATTCCTCGACGGCTCTACGCGACCGCCTCGAGCCCGCTCGACGGCGTGATCGGCTCCGAACGCGCGTGAGCGATCCCCGCTCGCTCGCTCGCGCGCCAGGTTTCGACCTGTTGATTATCAGCGACGGCGCGCCGGCGCTGTGCGCGCGGATCGAGCGCGCGCTCGCGCACGCGGAGCCCGGGCGGGTCGCCATCTTGCTGCGCGAGCCGGGTCGCGCGAGCGCCGAGCTACTCGAGCTCGGCCGCACACTGCGCGCGCTCACGCACGAACGCGGTGCGCGCCTGCTCGTCCATGACCGTATCGACCTCGCGATGGCCTTGGGTGCCGACGGGGTCCACCTGCCCGAGGCCGGGATGCCGCCCGAGACCGTGCGCTCGCTGCTCGACTCGTGCGCACCCGAGCTGCTGATCGGCGCCTCGCGACATGGCGCAGAAGGCCTGGCTAGCGCCGCCGCAGCTGGTGCCGATTACGCCACGCTCTCTCCCGTGTACCTCGTCGCTGGGAAGGCGCCACCGCTGGGCGCCGACGGCTTCGCGGCGCTCTGCGCGCGCGCCGGCCTACCGGTGTTCGCGCTCGGGGGGGTGCGCGCCGCGCATGTGCCCGCGCTGCAGGCCGCTGGTGCGCGCGGCGTCGCCGTCATGCGCGAAGTCTTATCCGCAGAGGATCCGGGCGCCGCGACCTCCCGTCTGCTGGCTGCTCTGCGCGTTCGCTGAGGCTGCGAGACTCGCCGGCGCGACGCAGTCCATGCACACGCCTGGCCGGTTTCCGTGTGGCGGGCTAATGTTGGCGGCCCAGCATGGCCGCAGCGAAGAAAACAGACACGAAAGTCGTCCCTTTTCCGGGTGATCCCGAAGTGACGGCAGAGCGTGCGCGCACGCTGGGCCTGAGCGATGCCGAGCTCACACGCGCCCACAAAGAACTCGGCCGCAACCTTACCCACGCCGAGCTGACGGTCCTGGCGCAGATGTGGTCAGAGCCCGAGTCGCAGAAGCTCGCGCGCGCGCACACGCGCCGCTTGCCCACGAGCGGCCCGCACGTATTCCGAGGTCTGAGCGACGCGGCCGGCGCGCTCGATCTCGGCGACGGCTTCTGCGTGGTGGTGGGGCTCAGCCGGCTGCGCACCGCGGACAGCGTGGCCGCGGCCGGGCTGAGCGCTGGCGACGCGCTGCGCGACGTGATCGCGCTGGGGGCGCGCCCGCTCGCGCTGCTCGACTCAGTGCGCCTGGGTGCCGCGCACGATCGCGGCACCGGCGAGGCGCTGCGCCGGCTGGTGGCAGCCCTCGGCGAGTACGCGCGCGCCGCGGGGGTACCAGTCGTCGGGGGCGACCTGAAGTTCGCGCGCCGCTACGCGACGCAGCCGCTCGTGCAGTTGATCGCGCTCGGCGTGATGCGCGCCGACGCCGCCATCGAGAGCCGCGCCACCGGGCTGGGCAACGCCCTGCTTTGGGTCGGCACGGCGTTGGATGACCGCCGCGACGGCGCTGCCGTCGACGGGCCTGGCGGCGACCCGCTCGCGCTGAAGCGCCTGACCGACGGCTGCCTGGCCGCGTTCCGGCTCGGATCGATCGAAGGCGCGCACTCGGTCGGCGCGGCGGGCATCGCGGGCGCGGCGCTACGGCTCGCGGAGAGCGGATCGACCGGCATCGAGCTCGATCTCGACTCCGTGCTGCCGCGCGGCGGGGCCAGTCCAGCCGAGCTCCTGTGCGCCTCGGGTGGCCAGCAGCTCTTGATGGTGGTCAAGAAGGGCCGCGAGGACGGCGTGCTCGAGTTGTTCCGTGACCACGGGCTCGAGGCACGCGTGATCGGCAAGGTCACCAACACGGAGCGCCTCGTGTGCAAGGTCTCGGCCGAGCAGAAGCAGCTCGTCGTATTCGACCTGCCGGTGGCGCTCTTGACGCGCGATGCACCGAGCTACGAGCGCGTGGCCAAGGCGGTGCAGATCGATCCGAAGCCGCCCGAGATCACGCTCGGCCGCAACGAGGACGTCGAGAGCGAACTGGTCCGGCTTTTGGGCTCGGCCAACCTGGGCAGCCGCGACTGGCTGCTGCGCCGCCTCGATCCGGCGCGTGTCGCCGCGAGCGGAAAGCCCCTGATCGGGGATGCCACCGTGTTGAGCGCCGCGGCGGGCGAAGGCGACGACGTGCGCCACAAGCTGGTCGCGGTGGCAGTCGACGGAAATGCCCGCTACCTCGAGCTCGATCCGCACCACGGCGCGGCCCTGGCGGTGGCCGAGTGCGCGCGCAACTTGGTATGCGTGGGGGCGGAGCCAGTCGGTCTCGCGCACTCGTTGACGCTGGGCGACGGCGAGCAACCCGAGGCCATGTACAGGCTGTCCAAGGCCGTGGACGGCGTGCGCGACGCGTGTCTGGCGCTCAAACTGCCCGTGATCGCCAGCTCGGTCAGCCTGACCGAGCTCGAGCTCCCCAACACCCCCGTGATCGCCGTGGTCGGCCACCTGCGTGCCGCCAACGAGCGTCTGGGCATGGGCTTCGGCCGCCAGGCAGATTCGGTCGCCCTGCTGGGCGCGCTCGGCAGCGGCAACATCGCCGGCTCCGAGCTCGCGGCCTCGCGCGAGGCGGGCGGTCGCGGCACTCCCTTGACGCTCGACCTCGCCGCCGAGGTCAAGCTGCAGCGCGCGGTGCTCGAGCTGGCGCGCGAGCGCCTGCTTTCGAGCGCGCACGACGTGAGCGAAGGCGGGCTCGGCGTCTCGCTCGCCGAATGCTGTATCGCCGGCCGCATCGGCTGCTCCGTGGAGCTGCCCGCGCAAACGGGTGTCGAGCCGCTCCGGCTCTTGTTCCACGAAGAACCTTCGCGCGTCGTCGTGAGCTTTCCGCCCGAGCAGCGCGCCAAGGTGCAAGAGCGCTGTGCGGCGCTCGGCGTGGCTTTCCACCTGCTCGGCTCGGTGGGCGGCGACACGCTCGAGATCGAAGACGTGCTCGAAGTGCCGGTGCAGGTGCTGGCGGAGTCGCACGCGCGCGCGCTCGATCGATTGGTCGGCGAGTAGCGCCCGCCGCACGCACCCTCGAGCGCGCCAGGTCCGAACGCGTGGCCGGGGTGCTGGCGGAGCGCACGCGCGCTCGATCGATTGGTCGGCGAGTAGCGCCCGCCGCACGCCCTCGAGCGCGACCGATCGAACGCGTGGCCGGGGGACAGAACGCGCGTTCCCTCGTAGGAGTGCATCGGCACGTCCGGCTCGCCGTGCCCACCTGGACCGCCCGATTCGGGCAGGTTGAGCGACCCGGTGCCACTCGTCGCACGCCTGGACCCGTCCGCCTCCGCGCGCGCACCGGCCCGACCATGGCTCCGGCTCGCGTAGGAAGCGTCAGAGCTGGAGGGGCTCGACCGGCGGGATGCTCTGGGGCTCGAAATCGACGCTGCCCGTGCGGTCGAGCTTGCGCCAGCCATGGCGCGCGCCGCGCATGGCCGCGATCATCGCCTTCAGGCTCACGTAGTACATCATCTGTCGATAGGTGAAGCGCTGGATCAAGAGCATCCAAAGCCAACGCACCGGTTTCCCGTCCAGCACGAACGCCAACAGGGAGCCGCACACATCCATCAGCAGAAACGCGATGTATCCCGCCGCGAACGCGCGGTAGTCGCCGCGGAACAAGGACAGCACCATCACCAGATCGCCGATCGGACTGATCGCGGCGAACAGCACCTGGAACACGACCATGTTGGGCAGACCGATCCAGCCGAGCGTGCCGTGGAAGAAGACCTTACGGTGTTTGTACAGACATTGGTAGGTGCCGTAGGTCCAGCGGAAGCGCTGCTTGAGCAGACCCGACACCGTTTCCGGCGCCTCCGTGCGCCCGATCGCGCGCGGCTCGTAGACGATGCGCCCGCCCGCACGCAGCACCGTGAGGGTCAGATCCGCATCCTCCGTGAGCGTCTCGGCGCTGTAACCGCCGACCCTGAGCACGGCGTCGCGCCGCCAAGCGCCGAGCGCTCCCGGCACCACGCTCACGCAATTGAGCAGCGCGAACGCCCGGCGATCGAAGTTCTGGCTGGTGACGTACTCGATCGCCTGAAAGCGTGTGAGCCACGAGCGGACGTTGCCGACCTCGACGTTGCCGCACACGGCGGTCACGCGCTCGTCGACGAAGTGCGCGACCAGCCGTTCGATCGAGCCGCGCGTCACGATCGTGTCGGCGTCGACCGCGATCACGATCTCGCCGCGCGCGTGCGCGAGGCCGTGGTTGGCCGCGTGCGCCTTGCCGCCGTTCGCCTTTTGCAAGAGCCGCACGCGCGGCTCGTGCACGGCGATCGCTTGCACCACCGCGGCCGTGTCATCGACCGACCCGTCGTCCACAACCAGGACTTCGACCCGCTGGTAACCCGCGCCCAGGATCGAATCGACGGTACGCGCGATCACCTTCCCTTCGTTGTAGGCCGGCACGAGCACCGTCACGAGCGGATCGAAGCCGGCCGGACGCGGCTTCGGCTCCTTGCGCGCCTGGATCAGGGTCAACACGCCCAGCATCGACACGCGCACCACGGCCAGCACCGTGCAGGCAAAGAAGAGCACGCTCAGCGCGACCCAGCCCCAGCTGCGCGCGCGCGCGACGCTCAGGTTCCCCCACGCCAGCGCGCGCTCGGAGAAGCTCAGCGGCTC
>CAZYWR010000405.1:0-6287 GCA_964651185.1 uncultured Polyangiales bacterium | reverse complement strand
ATCGTCAACCCTTACGACTTGAAACAAACGAGCGATGCGCTGGCGACCGCGCTGCGGATGCCCGCCCGTGAGCAGAGAGAACGCATGCGCGCGATGCGGAGGCTGCTCACCGAGCTGAACGTATACCGCTGGGCCGGTCGCATGCTCATCGATGCCGCAGAGCTTCGCCAGCGGGAACGCATTTCCGGTAGGTTGACGGGAGGCGCTGCGCGAGTCGCCAGTCGGACGAACGACAGTTGGCGGAGGCTCGTTTCGGACTGAGGGCCCGCAGGCTCGCCGCCTAGTTTGGTCGTCCTCGACACGAGTGTGAGAACGCGTCGGCGCGCGCGCGTTCTCGAATGGCGTACTGCATACCGAGATCTGAGTGGTCCCATTTTGCTACATGTCGAGTTTCGGGACCGAAAATCCCGTGTGAAGTTCGCGCCGGCATTACGCGGACAGATCGGCGCATCGAGATCGCTGGGTTCGTGCGCCGGGAAGTCAGTCCGCGACTGCGACATTTTGTTTCAGCAGACTCGAGCTCGCGAATCGCTGACTAGACTGCAGCCCATGCCCATCGCGAAACGCTCGCGGTATGTCTGGCTGCAAGGCGGGCTCGCCGTGGCGCTGCTGATCTTGATCTTTGCCCCTTGGGTCTTGTTCCGTTCGGGCTCGACGCTGCGAACCCCGTACAATCTGGTGATCGTGAGCATGGACACGCTGCGCGCGGATCATCTGAGCTGCCAGGGCTACGGTCAGCCCACGAGCCCGAACATCGATGCGCTCGCGTCGCGCGGCACTCGCTTCGCCACGGCTCTGAGCACCTCGGCGTGGACCTCCCCTGCGCACGCCAGCCTGTTCACGAGTCGATATCCTTCGCAGGTCGGCATCGTCGGCTACCAGGAGCTCAAGTCGGCGCACCGCCTTCAAGACGAAGAACGAACACTGGCCGAGATCCTCAAGGAAGCCGGTTACGACACGCGCGCGATCACCGGGGGTGGATTCGTCAGCGGAGAGCTCGGATTTGCGCAAGGCTTCGACGAGTACTCGAGCGCGCCCGTGCACCAGCAAGATCTGCAATTCCAACTCCAGCCGACGCTCGATTGGATCGCCAAACGTACAGACCAGGAGCGTCCGTTCTTTTTGTTCTTACATTTCTACGATTGCCACCGCGCCTATACCCCGCCAGCGGAATGGGCGAAGCGGTTCGTGCCCGATCCGAATGGGCCCCTGGAGCAGCAGCGCCTGTGCGGTCCCGGCGTGCTGCCGAGTCCCAGCCAGATCGCGCTCCAAGTGGGCTTGTACGACGCCGAGATCGCCTATGCAGATTATCAGCTCGGACAGGTGTTCCAGGCGCTCGCGGCGAGCGGGCACGAGCGAGACACGCTCGTCGTGTTCGTGTCCGACCATGGCGAAGAGTTCAAAGATCACGGCGGGTGCGACCACATTCACAGCCTCTATCACGAGCTGGTCCGCGTGCCGCTCATCTTCGCGGGTCCTCGAGTTCCGCTCGGTCGCGTGGTCGAGGCGCCCGTGTCTCTACTCGACGTCGCCCCAACCATTTTGGAGTTGCTCTACCTGCCGAGCGAACCGCGTATGGAAGGAGAGAGCCTCATCCCCGCGATGCACGGCGCGAACCCCGCGCGTCGCTATCAGTTCTTCGAGTCGGGTTTTGCGCCGGAAGACAGCGTGCGACGCGGCGTGCGCAGCGAGAGCGCGAAGCTCATCTTCGACCACGCCGATCGTCCGATCGAGCTCTACGATCTGGCCGCGGACCCGAACGAGCAACGCAACCTCCTCGCCGGCGGAGAGTTCCCCCCCGAACATGACCATCTGCG
Organism: uncultured Polyangiales bacterium; assembly: GCA_964651185.1. Lineage (GTDB taxonomy): Bacteria > Myxococcota_A > Polyangia > Polyangiales > DASUME01 > DASUME01. The sequence goes on along the minus strand of CAZYWR010000405.1, from coordinate 4,470 downwards.
CAAGGCGTACGCGGATTGGCGCGCGCATCTGCGCCAGCGCAGCGACTCTGCAGTTTCGAGTCGAAACGGCGACCACGCGCTCGATCCCGAAACGAAGGAGCGTCTACGCGCCCTGGGCTACGGCGACGCGCCGTGAGCGCTCACGGCCGCGATCGGGGATCCTCGGCAATGTGCGGGAAGAAGGGCCACTCGGTCGCGCTGCGCCGCGGAATTTGGATGGCACGGCTCGTGCTGAATGGGCCCACCTATGGAAGTTGCTCACCCCTCGCGCCGCCGGCGGCCGCACGTTCTGATTGTGGAAGACGACCGGATCTTGCGCTTTCAAATCGCACGCGCGGTCCGCGAGATGGGCTGGACCGCGAGCGAGCTCGAGGACGCGCGAGAACTCTTCAAACGGCTCGATGTACTCGAGCGGGAAACCGAAGCGGACGTCCTGATCACGGACCTGCACATGCCACACGTCGACGGCATCGAAGTGCTGAAGGCGTTGTCGCGAAGAGGATCGCAGCTGCGCGTGATCGTGGTGACCGCGTTTGCGGACGACCAGACTCGCGAGAAAGTGCGGGCACTCGGGGCAAGGATGGTCATCTCCAAGCCGTTCGATCTGGACGACCTGTGCACGGCGCTCTTGTTCATCTCCGGCGATCGCCGCCGCAGCTCATGATGCTGCGGCCAGCAGATCCGCGGTGAGCGCGCTTACGGTTCGCCTCCCAGCCACTTGCCGTCGCGCCAGCAGCCTCGCGCCTGCGGCAGGCTGTCTCGGCATGCATGCGCCTCCCGCCGCTTCGACCGCGAGACGCCACATGTAGCGAAACAGGACCACGAGCGTCCATGCGCGGCCGTCGCAATCACGCCGCAACGGAACCGGCACAGGTCGTGCTCGGCGCTCACCTTGGGAGGGCTCATGGCGGGCAGGGTTGCTCAGGAGCGGTTCATCCATCGAACCAACGCCAAGCCAGCGTGGTGCGCACGGAACCGACAACGGCGATTCCTTACAGCCCTCGCAGCCACCCTTACACTCGGCTGCGGCGCCGCAACGCGTAGAGCGCAGCGCAACGCCGAGACGCAGCGGCGTATCGACTATTGGAGACGTCACGAAGTGGAGGCCGTGCCGGTCTCGAGCAAGAGCGATCGCGCCAGAGCTCGATCACCCGAAACTCCGCAGCAGGAGCCTTATGTGCCGCGCCTCCTATGCAGAGACGGCTCGCTCTCACCGAACTGCACGCCTGCGAGCGCTCAAGATTGCTGCGTAGCCCAGGGCGGGGTCTATCGTGATGCTTGGGGCAACTTCGTCGCAAAATGAATAGGGCGCTGATCGCACACTGACGGGAAATTCCCGATCTTTCCGTAGCGGTTGCGCAGGTCGATGACGGGCGCGATGACACGGACCTCGGATTTGTAGGTGCGGCGAGCGTGGCGCGCCGCGCCCGGATCACCCTGATGGACGCTCCCCAAAGCTCCGCGCCCGTGCAACAAAGTTCATCGAGGCCGGGAGAGAGAGAGCGCGATGCACGGCAGAGGAATGTGCGGCATTCTCCGGGCCGATCGCGCGTTTCTTGGTCGACCTGGAGCATCTCGAAAGCAGCGGGCTCGACGCTCGCGGCAACGGCGGCATGTGGCGCGAGACCGTTCGGTTTGGATCGCGAGCACGACGGCGAGCGCTGTGGAGCGTGCTGTTTGGGTCTTGCTTCGGCGAGTACGGGGCCGCCGATGACCTTTCGCATCCGTGAGGCGCAGCAGCGCGCACTCGCGCAGAGCCATGTGGGGCACTTTCTCGCAGACCTGGCGCGGCCGGTCGCCAAGGTCGCCTACTTCGATTCCTTGCAGCACTGCGTGCGGGTGATCGGGCATCGCGAGCAAGAGACCCGAATTGAGCTCGACGAGGCGGGAAACATCGCGTCGCTCGTCACGCCGCTCGGCCGGCGAACGAGCTACGCCTACGAACAAGGCAGGCAGATCGGAGCGCAGCTGCCGGCTGGGCTGACGATCCGTACGCGCTACGACAGTGATGGACGGGTCGCGGCGACCGAGCACAACGACGGCACGCGCCACGAGCTCGCGTACGACGCGCAAGGCAACCTGACGGCGCTTCGCTCGGGGGACGGGGCGATCCTGCAGCTCGCGTATGGCGCACACGGCCAGGTCGAGCGCGTGCGCGAGCGGGACGGCAGCGAGGTCCGCCGCGCTTACGACGATCGAGGCAGACTGACGAAAGTGATCGACCCGCAGGGGCGAGCCACCCGCTTCGCATACGGGCTTTGGACGGAGCCCGACCGCGTGCAGACCCCGGACGGGCATGCCCTCAGCTACGTGTACCGCTGCCACGAAGCCCAGGAGTGCATCGACGGCCTAGGACGTGCACAGTACTCATTCGACGAGCGGAATCGGCTCACTCACGCGACGTATGCAGACGGTTATGCCCTGGCGCTCACGTACGATGATCACGGCCGCCTGACGCATGCGCTGAGCCCGCACGCCGCCGTCAAGTACGAGTACGACAGCGCGGGCCGTGTGATCGCGGAGAGCCAAGACGAGCGCACGCTGCGCTATGGCTACGACGAGGACGGGCAACTCTGCCGCATCACGCTCCCGGACGGCCGCAGCACGCGCTACAGCTACGATCTCGACGGGCGCGTGTCGGCCGTGCACGACGCCACTGGGGCGGTGCAGCGCTTTCACTACGGTGCGGCCGAGCGGCCACTGCACCGGGAGCTTCCGAGCGGTCTGGTCGAGAGCTATCAGCTCGACCGATCCGGACGCCTCACCGGCATCCAGCTACACGATCGTCGCCAGGTCTTCTGGTCGCAGCGCTACGCCAGAGACGCGGTCGGCCGCATCAGCGAGCAGTCCGACTCTCGGCTCGGCGAGCGCGTCTTCCGCTACGACTCTCGGAGCCGCCTGCGCGAGGTGAGCGATGCGACGAGCGGCGCGAGCCTCGAGCAGTTCCGCTACGACGCAGCCAGCCAGCGCCTGCACAGCACCACGGGGGTCGCGCTCTTCGATGCCATGTGCCGGCCGCTGCAGGACGGGAGCGCGCAATACCGCTACGACGCGCTCGGCAATCGCACGGAGCAGGTGGTCGGGGAGGCCACGACGCGCCTCACATGGACGGGGCCCAACCTGCTCTGCGAAGTCGCCCTGCCCGACGGCGCGCTCGCTCGCTACTTCTACGACGCGCTCGGGCGCCGGATCCGCAAGCAGCTCGGCGACACCACGGTCACCTATCTCTGGGCCGGGCATCAGCTGATCCAGGAGCTCCACGAGGGCGCCGATGGCGCGCACACGGTCGACTACGTCTATCTTCCCGGCGCGCATCAGCTGCTCGCAAAAATCGAAGACGGCCAACCTTACTACTACCACTGCGACCAGCTGGGTACGCCTCAACTTCTGACGGACCGGACCGCGCGCTTGGTCTGGTCCGCGCGTTACGGAGCGTACGGTCAAGCTCAAGTCGAACACCGTTTCGTCGCCCAGCCTTGGCGTTTTCTCGGACATTACTGGGATGCCGAGAGCGGGCTTCACTACAATCGCGCTCGCTATTACGATCCGGCGCTCGGCGTCTACCTGAGCCGCGACCCGCTCGCGCCTGTAGGCGAAAACGCCTACGTCTACGCGGGGGCGAATCCGGTCAACGTCGTCGACCCGCTCGGTCTGTTCTGGGAGGACGCGCCGGGGTGGGTGAAGACGGCGGCCACCATCGGGGCAGGCATCGCAGTCGGCGTGGCGGTCGGCGCGGCCGTGATCGCCGCGGCGCCGGCGCTCGGAATCGCGGCGGGCAGCGCGGGTCTGGTCGCGCTCTTGGCCGGTGGTGCCATCGGCGGCGCGGCGGCGGGTGGGCTCGACGCCGCGATGACGAAGGGCGGTTGCGTCGCCTGCGGCATGCTCAAGGGCGGCGTAGTCGGCCTGCTGTCGGCGCTGCCGTTCGCGTTTCTGCCGGCTACCGCGGGCTTGGCAGCATTCGCGGGCGTGGGCACGGTCTCGGGGGCGGTCGGCTACTTCGCGAACCTGGGCCTCTCGGGCGGGCATTTCAGCTGGGAAGGCCTCGCGACTGCGGTGGCCTTGGGTGGCGTGTTCGGTGCCGCCGGCAAGTACCTCGCGGGGCGCTTCGGGGAAGGAGGTGGCCCGGGCGGTGCACCCGAAGAGCTCCCCGATGCGCCCTCCGAAGCATGGCAGGAGCCACCGGCCACCGCGGAGCCCGCAGAGATCGGACAGACCGTCGAAGAACCCACGTCCGCGGCGGAGGAGACGCCGGCATCGGAGTCAGCACCGGAGCTCGAGGGCCAGCAGCTCTACCCTCGTCCTGACCTCGCCGGTCGGTCCGATGAGGCTGTGCTCAGCGAACACTACGACGCGCTCGATGCCCACGAGGGCAAGTACCAAAAGCGCGTGGACTGCTTCGATACCTTCGACGGTCCGGCCCAGCAGCGCGGTGGAAATCAAGCGAAAGTTACGGAAGCGCTCGGCGAACGC
>CAZYWR010000404.1:0-3775 GCA_964651185.1 uncultured Polyangiales bacterium | reverse complement strand
CTCCTCACCAACGGTTCCTGCACTGCAGACGTCTACGCGAGCTACGTAGGTCCGCGCTCCGGGCTCTTTCTCTCGCGCGCCAACCTGGCGAATTTCATGTTGCGCCAGCTCGACAGCGGCGCATGGCTACGGCGCGCGCCGATGATCAGCGACGCGCCGTGGCCGGGAATGGAGGACGCAGCGGAGCGCTGCGCTCGCGCGCGTTCAGGGGACGCCGGCGTCGCTCGCTGACGCGCCGCTGTTCCCGTTCAAGCCGGGGATGTTGTTGAGGTCGAACCCGCCGTCGCCAAAGATCGACGAGACGTCGAAGCCGCCGTCGCCAAAGAAATTGGGGAAGCCGCCGTCGCCGAAGAAGTTGGGGAAGCCGCCGTCGCCGAAGTTCGGCAGCATGAGACCGCCGTCGCCGATCAGGTCGCAGATGCCCGCGGGGATGTTCAGCATCCCGCCCGCCCCGGTGAGGCTCGGGAGCATGATGCCGGAGTCTCCCAAGTTCGGCGTCGGGAAGTCGAAGTCACCCTGCGTCTGCGGCGGGATGGAGCGCAGGTAGACGACCAGGGCCTGCGGATCGGGCACGTTCCATTGATGGCCCATGCCCCACAGGCAAGCTGGGATACCGGAGCGCTGGCCGTAGCCCGCGGGCTTCTTGCCCATTGTGAAGATGGTCTTCAGGTCGTCGTCCGAGTAGCCACCAGTCTGTTGTGGGGTGTGCATGACCTTGAAGATGACGGCGGTCTGACCGTGACAGGTCGTGCAGGAGCCGTCTTTGTTGATCGTCATCCCACCGCTACCGCTCGTGAAGTTCAGGCCGTTCGGGAGCGCGCTCATCATGGTGTTGTAGCGCTCCGAACCGGTCTGCCACTGATCGGGCGTGGCCTGGGTGATGTGGAGCTTCGCCGTGCTCTTGAGCGAGCCCTTCGTCGCCGTGATCGTGACGTCGCCGGCACCCTTCATCGTGAGCGTGGCGCCGTCGTCGGTGCTCTCCACGCTCACCTTCGACGAATCCGAAGCGGTGAAGGTCACGCCCTTGACGTTGCTCACTGTTCCCTTGGAGTCCACCGTCTGGACGACCACGGGCAGCTTGAAGTCGTGCATCCCATCGAAAGCCGAGTACATCGGCGAGAAGTGGATCGCCAGCGGGCTACCGCCACCCGAGTCGTCGTCGCCGTTCGCGTTGTCGCTGCTGCTGCCGTTGCCGCCATTCCCAGAGTCGCTGCTGCCGCCGCATGCCACGAGCGCGCCAGCGCCGGCGAGCTGAAGGACCAGCGATAGCAACCCAAAACGCCGTGAAGAAATCATCGTCCGCCGCCTCTCTCACAAAGAAGTCCAGGCGAGTAGTCGTCCTCGGCGGCGCTCTTTTTGGGTTGGAGAAGGGTCGCGTGTCGCTTTCGCAGCGAGCTAGGTCACCGGTTCGGTGTCTGTTCTAGTCTGGTTTGAAAACTCAATTGAAACTCGGTGCGAGGTTGTCGACCCGTGGGTCAGTCGCGCTGGCCGCGACTCATTCTGAGATTTTTCGCCACGTACCCGGGGTGGAGAGCGCGCCGATTCGCAAATGTGTCGCGCGACGCTCGCCAATTCCGGTTCCCGGTGGAGCCACACGGAGCTTTGTGCGACATTCGCCGGCCGCATGTGGCGTCGCCCGGTACAGCGCATCTCGCGGGTGACTGGCTGTCTGCTGCTCTTGGGGGCGTGGGCGCACGCGCAGGCGGATAGCTCGGTCCGAGGCGAAGGCGCCGCGGCCGCGCTGCACTGGGTGCGGCTCGCGGGCGCGAAGGATTGCATCGATGGCGAGCAGCTGGCGCGCGCGGTCGAGGCGCGCCTGCAGCGCGCCGTCTTTTCGAGCGCCGAGCCCGCGACCTTGATCGAAGGTTATGCGGAGCGCGACGAGCGCGGCTATCGCGCGAAATTGCGCATGAGCGCGAGTGACGGGCGCGTCCTCGGCGAGCGCGAGCTCAGCTCGCGCGCGGCCGACTGCCGCGAGCTCTCCGAGACCGTGACGGTGGTGCTGGCGATCATGATCGATCCCGAAGCCACGGCCCGCGGCGCGCCGCCTGCGGCGCCGTCACCCACGCCCGCGCCGCCCGCCACGCCGGTCTGTCCGAGCATCGCGGAGCGCAGGCAACAGCTGGTGACGTTCGCGCGCGCGGCCGTGCGCCTGCTGCCTGGAATCGCTTTCGGTCTGGGCGCGGCGTACGAGGTCAAGCTCCCTGTGTGGGGCGGATTGCGCGCGGAGGGCGTCGGCTTTTTCGAGCGGCGAAAGGAGCTCGAGAGTCCGTTCGCGGGCACGCCCTCGAGCGGCGCCTACTTTCGCCTCGCGTACGGCGGTCTCGCTTACTGTCCGCTCTGGGTCGGCGAGCACCGGACGCACGCGTCTGGCTGCCTCGGCGCGGAGCTGGGTACGGTACACAGCGACGGCTTTGGTCTGCGTCCCGACCGCAGCACGTGGAAGCCGTGGGGCAGCGCCTCTGCCGCGGCGCGCGTGTCCATTCGCCTCGTGGGCGGGCTGACGGCGCAGCTCGGCGCGAGCTTGTTCGTGCCCTTGGCGCGCCTGCGATATCAGGCGGCCACGGCCGATGGTCCGAGCAACCTGTACCGCGTCCCACCGTTCGGCGGCACGATCGACGTCGGCATCGGCGCGCGCCTCGGCCGCTGACCGCGCCAGGCGCCACGGCCGATGGTCCGAGCAACCTGTACCGCGTCCCACCGTTCGGCGGCACGATCGACGTCGGTATCGGCGCGCGCCTCGGCCGCTGACCACGCCGCGATCCGGAGCGCGCGGCCGCCCGTGACGCGCATGAAGCGGCGCTAATTGGGTTCGCGCGTGTAGTCGAGCGGCTCGCTGTCATCGTCCATGATGAAGCGCAGCGCTCGACCATCTGCGCTGAGCTCGAGATCGAGCGCGAACGCGGGACCGTTGCTGTCCGGCGTGAACACGCACTTGGCCCGCGTCCACTCGCCCGCGTCATTCGGAACCATGGCCACCAGCTCGAACGCGCCCGTCGCGAACTTGTTGGCTTGACCGGTCCCCTCGCTCGGCGCGGGCGCGCCGAAGAGCGCCATCGAGACCTTCGCGATAGGGCAGCTGTCGCTCGTGCAGGTCGCGCTGAAGGTGCCGTCTCGACGGCCCGCGTAGGGCGTGAAGGTCATCGCAAATGACATCGCGCCCGTGTCGTCGAGCGGGTTGGGAAACGTGCCGTACCACACGCCTTGGATGTCCATCGCGAGCTGCGCGAGCGCCAGGTCCTCGCCCAGGGATTGGCTTTCGCGCGCGTCGCCCACGCTGACCGCGTCGGTGCACCCGACGGCGATCAGCGCGATGCCCAAAACGATGGCAAGGCGGGGGGCCACGCGGCGACTCTACTCACCATGGGCCCTCGAGATCAACGCGTGGATGCGCGGCAGGTGCGCGGAGCCCGGATAAGCCGCTGCAAAGCGGCGCGCGCGCGCTTCGGCGCGAGCGACCTCGCCGGCGCGCAGCAGCACCTCGATCGCGAGCACTTCGCGCTCCTGGGCCAGCGCTCCGCGCGGATAAAGCTGCTCGTGGCGGTCCAAGAGCGCGAGCGCCTCGGCGCTGTTGGACCGCAGCGTAACGGCCTTTTGAATGAGCTCGAGCTCGGATGCGGGCGCAGGCTCTCGTGCGATGGCTCCCATGCTCGCCGGCGCAGGCGCGGCGCTGCGGGAGCGCTCAGCGCGAGCGCGGCTCGGTTTGTGTGCGGGCTCAGTCGGGGGAGCCGCGCTCTCGTCCGGCGCATCGCTGGCCTGCGCGCCAACTTGGGCC
>CAZYWR010000403.1:0-3652 GCA_964651185.1 uncultured Polyangiales bacterium | reverse complement strand
GGCGGCCCCCCCGCGCCCCCCCCCCCCCCCCCCCCCCCGACGAACACGAGGACGAATACGAGGACGAAACCAGCGGTTAGGACGGGACGTCAGTTGTCCGTGCGAGTGGTGGAAAAATCGCCCGGGGGCGGCTCGCCCAGGCTGCTCTCGTCGATGCGGCGCATGCCCTCGAGCAAGAGCTGCTCGGTGCCCTCGTGGATCGCGCGTGTGGTCGGCACGACGCTCGGATCGAGCGCGAACTCGCCTTCGCTCAGCGCGAGCAGCGCGAACAGCGCCTCCTCGCCGCGCAAGCCCATGAAGCTGGCGTCGTAGATCGCGCCGTTGCCGAGCTGAATCTCGCCCGCGTATTCGTTGCTCGACACCTTGAGCCGCCCACTTTTCTTCGTACGCGAGAGCACCTGCACGACGTCCGCGAGCGGCATCTCGGCGAGCGAGCCGCTCACGCCCCGCGCCGTGCGCTGGCGCGCGATCTTGGCGAGCACGCTGCGAACTTTGGCGACGACGACGTCGGGCGCCGCCGGCTTGCTAATGTAGTCGACGGCGCCGAGCGCCAGCCCGCGATCCACCGCCCCGCGTTCCGCGCGCCGCGTCAGGAACAACACGGGCAGCTCCGCGCCGCCGCGCTGCTTGCGGATGTGCTCGATCAACGTGAAGCCGTCGTGGGGCGCGAGCTCGACCTCCGTGATGACAGCGTCGATGCCGCCCTGCTGAAAGCGCTTGAACGCCTGCTCCGCGCTCCGGCACAGCACCACCTCGTGCCCCTGCTCCACCAGGCGCAGCTCGAGCACGGTGGTCTCCTCCGCGTCGCCGTCGACCAACAGCACGCGCGGCCGATCGTGCAGCAGCTTCGACTGCATGTCGTCGCCGAGCGCGGCGACCCGAAACAGATCCACGAGATTGCCGTCGAAGACTCTGTCCTTGTAGCGGCCGAGCACCTCGATGGCCGCCTTGGCCGTGAGCAGCCTGCGGAACGGGTTTCGAGGGTTGGCGGTGAGGTCCGCGTAGCTCTCTGCGATCGCCAGCATGCGCGCGCTGAGCGGCACGTCCTTGCCGGCGCGCCGATCGGGAAAGCCTTTGCCGTCGAAGCGCTCGTAGAGCGACGTGAAGCCCTCGAGGCAAGCTTTCGGGAGGTCGGCCCCATCGAACAACCGAGCCGGTACGGCGAAGCATTTCTGCGCCTCGGCCCGGTGGCTCTCGTATTCGGCCACGTTGAGCGCGGTGAGGTGATAGCTCGCGGTCTTGCCCACGTCGTGCAGCAGGCCGCACAGCCGGAGCGCATAGAGCTCGGCGCGCGTGAGCTGCATGTGCTCGCCGAGCTTGACCATGAAACGAGACACCTGCGCGCTGTGGCCGCGCAGCTCTTGACGCTGGTTTTCGAGCAGCGACACGAGCACGTTGGCGAGCTCGATGCTCGAGGCGAAGCTCACGCCGCGCTCTGGCGGCGACCCGAGCAGGCCGGACATCGTGCGCGAGGTTTGGGAGAAGTCGCGATGCAAGCCGGTCGCCGGATTCGGGAGCGAGGGCCGCAGCGAAGCCGAGCGGCGTGGTTCGCTGTCGAGGAGGCGCTCGTAAGAAGGGGGATCGACCAAGATCCCGCGCGTGCTCGTCGGCGGACCGTCGATCGGCGTCAGGCTCGAGCGTAAGCCGGTGGCGCTGCGCGAGGCGATCGTCTCCTCGTCGAACATCGTGTGGCCGTAGCTGTCGAACATCGTGCGGTCGCGCTTGAGGCTCCGCTGCTCCATCTTGCTGAAGGCGTGGATGTCGCCCTGGTAGTGCTTGCTGATGGCCGCGCGCACAGCGGCCGGCCGCGCCAAGAAGGGCCGCACGTTCGGCACGCGCGCGCTCATACGCACCTCGCGCGCGAGCTCGAGGTTATCGGGATCGGCGGTGACGAAGGCGAGCGTCTTCGTGCTCGCGTCGTACATCACCGGAAACACGCTCGAGCGCTCCGCCAGCTCGCGTGGCACGAGCGACAAGGTGGCTCGTTCGATCTCGGCCTTCGCCAGCTTTTCCGTCGAGACGAAGCGAGTCTGGTAGAGGTTGGCGAGCCACGCCAGAAGCGACGGCTCGTCGATCACGCCCGTGTCCACCAAAGCGTCCTCGATGCGAGCCTCGAGGCTCTGCGCGTGCTCCAGCACGCCCCTGGCTTGTTCTCGCGTGATCTTACGCTCGCTCAACAGACGCTCGAGGAGCACTCTTTTCGGTGGCTCGTACACGGATCGAGCCATTGTACCGAAAGCCGCCCGCAGCTTGCGCGAGCTTCGCGCGCGCAGCGTGCACCGTCGCACGCCGGCGCCGCAGCTGCGTGCGAAGCTGTGCGCCCGCGCTTACAGCGGCGACGCCAGAGCCTGCTCCACGACGGTAACGAGCGGCATCAGACTCGAGCGAGCGCGAAACTCGTCGGCCGTGAGCCACGCGTAGTCGTCGTGCTCGGGCGAGATCTGCACCTCGCCGCCGACGTGGCGCGCGCGGTAGACGATCACGATCATCGGCAGTCCGCGCCGGCGCGCCGCGTAGGCCGCGAACGGTCGCGGCTCGATTTCGACGGTGAGTGCGCTCTCTTCCGCGATCTCGCGCGCGAGCGCGGCGAGCGGCTCCTCGCCGTGCTCGATCCGACCCGACAACGTCTCCCAGAGCCCCGGGCCCGCCAGGTTGTCAGCGGCGCGACGCAGCGCGAGCACGCGCGCGGCGCGCTGCCCGTTTCGCTCCAAGACGCGGACGATCACTGCGGCGACCGCCACGACGTGCTGGCCGCGCGGGAGCGCAAGCGCGTGTTGGCGCGCACGATCGGAGGGAGGCGGCTCATCTGAGTAGCTCGAGCTCATCTCGTCAACTTCTTAGAGGTGCAAGGATCGTTGACCAGGAATTTCCGATTTTGGCGCACGCGTACCTACCATTCAACGCAGCGACACCCGAGCCTTCCATGACGCCTCCTCCCAGAATGGACCGCTTCCTCATGAACGGTCAGCTCGCTCCGCTCTCGACCGCGCCTCGCCCCGAGCTCGATGCGCTCACCGAGCTTCTGCTCGGTCCGGGCGCCCTCGGCTGCGAGCTCCCCGCACTCCCCGATCTGCTGGCGGTGCTGCTCGCGCTGGCCGAGGGCGCGCGCCGCAAAGCGATCCTGCCGCTCGCCAGCAGCACCGGCGAGTTCGCGCTGGTGCGCCGCGGCGAGCACGTCCTCGTCAGCTACTACGATGCCGGGCCGGTGCCGCAGATCTTCGTACGCGATCGCGCGCTGGCCCTGAACGAGCTGCTCGAGCTCGCGACGGCGGCCGCGCTCGAGCAAGGTGAGAGCGGCGCGCCCCACGCGGGCGCCGGGCTGTTGATCGCCGAACGCGCGCGCCGGGTCGTGCTTCAAGTCGACAGACTCCCGCCGCCCACGCTCGTGACGCGCTCTGCCGGCGCCCAGCGCGCCGCACGCGATACGCCCCTCGCCTTCGGCTTCTCCGCCACGCTCGCCGCCGATTCCGGCGCGCGCGAACGCGCCGGCGCGCGCGCGCAGCGCTCCGCGGCGAGCGCTGCCGGCGCCCAGGCCGAGCGCGCTGAGAGCCGAGCTTCGTCCTCGCGGGGCGCGACGGACGCGCGCGCCGAGCGCTCGCCCCAGCACGCGCGCGCGAACGCGATCACGCTCGAGCCGGGCACGCGCGCCGAC
>CAZYWR010000402.1:0-1619 GCA_964651185.1 uncultured Polyangiales bacterium | reverse complement strand
GCGCGAAGCGCATGGACACGGCGTAGTCCATCGGGTCGGCTTGGAGCGGCGCACGGCTGCCGCAAAACTGACCGGGAGCAGGCGTATTTTGATTCCCGCCGGCGCCGCCCACGGAGGCATCCGCGAAGTCCCAGACCCACTCCCAGACCACGGCGTGCAGGTCGCGAATACCGTAGAGATTTGCCGGGCCGTGCGGCACCTGCGGCAGGATCGCACCTGGGTTCGCGTACCAGCTGAGGATGCGCTCTCGGAAACGCGGATCGGAGCGACCGTCGCGCTGCGTCTCCGAAGCGGCTGCCGCGAGTTCCCATTCGCGCTCGAACGGCAAGCGCAGGCCGTGGCGTTCGCAGAACGCTTTGGCCGCGAACCAACTCACGCGCGTCACCGGCTGCGACGGCCGTGCCGCTGCGCCCAGCGAAACGGGACCTGCCCAGTGCGAGAGATATCGCGCATCCGCGAGCACCGCCGCGATGCGATCCCGACGAAACGACGGCTCCGAACGCACGAATGCCAGAAACTCTGCATTGGTGACCGGGCGCGTCATCATGAGAAAGGGCGATACCCGTACGGGCGTGCCCCCGCGATCGGCGTACGGCGCTCGATACTCGCCGCCGGGCACCCGCACGAGCGACAAGCCCGCGTGCGCGCGTGCGCCGGCCTTCTCCTTGGCACTCACCTGCGGCACGCACAGGGCGGCGAACACGGACGCCACCACGAACCATACGGCGAGACGCCGCCGCGCATCGTGCTTCTCAAACGCCGGTGCGCGCCCATATCGGATGCCGCGATTCATGGTGTCGCGCTCACGAGCGTCTTCGACCGGGCACGCACGCCTGCAATTTCTTGCGGCTGGATCTGCCCGCCGGGATTGTCCCATTCGTTCAGGACGTAGGTGATGACGTTCGCAAGCTGCTCGTCACCGAGGTGGCTCATCGACGGCATGGCTCCGTTGAATGTCTGACCGTTCACCTCGATCGGGCCCGTCAAGCCGTTCAGCGCGATCGTGATCGCACGCTTCGGATCCGCCTTGAGCACGCTCGAACCGGAGAGCGGCGGGAACACGTTCGACAGTCCTTTGCCGTCTGCCTGGTGGCAAGCCGCGCAGGTGCTCTGGAAGACCACACGACCTGCCGCGATTTGCGCGTCCTTGGAGAGCGCTTCGCCCGGCGCCGTCTCAGCCGCATCAGGCGCCCCGGCGGCCGGCGTGTTGTCCGCATGGTACGGGCCGTCAGCCTGGTTGCCTGAGAAGACGTCTCTCGGCGCTGCGCCCTCGACTGCGATCATCCCGATCGCACCTTTGCTGAAGGCGCGGAAGATCGAATGGTCGACCAGCGCATACGTGCCTGGAACCTCAGCCTTGAATTCGACGATCGCCGCGCCGCCCGCGGGCACCAGCGTGGTCTGCACGTTCTCTTGAAAGCGCGACCCGCCCTCCGTGTACACGCGATCGAAGATCTCGCCGATGACGTGAAAGCTGCTGACGAGGTTGGGCCCGCCATTGCCGACAAAGAGCCGTACCCGCTCCCCCGTCCGCACTTTGAGCGCCTTGTCGCCCATGAGCGCACCGTCGGCGCCGTTGAACAGCACGTAGGTCGGCTTCTCGTCGATGGCTTTCTCCA
>CAZYWR010000401.1:0-5014 GCA_964651185.1 uncultured Polyangiales bacterium | reverse complement strand
GAGCATCATGGGCCGCAACGCCTTCCAGCGCTCGCCTGCCGAGGGAGCGAAGCTCTTGCGCGACGCGATCGACATCTTCAAGAACGCCTAAACCTCTGCTGGCTCGCGGCGCGGCAGCCCGTGGTGGACGGGGGCGTGCTGCGGGGCGCGCGTCGCGTGATTGCTTCGTGCGCGGGTCGCACCGCTGGTGCGGACTTACGCGGTGGTGCGCGAGGTTCCGCCGCATTCGCGGCTCCACCGCTTGCCATGCCCGCGCTTTCTCGCGTGGTGGGGTCGTACGATGAATACGTTGGGGGCATGTTGCGCCCTAAGCGCGCCCCGCAGCACGCCCCCGTCCACCACGGGCGGCTCGGTGACCGACGGCGTGTTCGGAGCGAGCGGAGCGGTGCATCGGGGAGCGATCATCCGCGCGTGAATAGAGGTCCGAGGCCACCCGGGCTGCGCGAATGTCAAAAGCCCTCGATGCAGGAGGGTCAAACGCGGCGCCGGGAGCGCGTGAGCAGCGTGAGTGCGGTGAGGGTCAGCAGGTAGCCGTCGATACTTCGCTCAGGACCGTGCGCTCCGATCGTGCAACGGCTGGCGCTCGGGTTTGGGGGAATGGCTTGTGGGCTGGCGTCGGTGGTTGAGGCGGGCTCTGGCACGGCGGCATCGAGCGACTTGGATTGGGGGCCGATCGCGACGGGGGTCCATCCGCCGCCCAACGCCTGCAGATCCTCACTCGCGTCGGCCAGCGGACGCGTGCGGCTGCAGGCGCTTACGTACAGGCGCCCCTCGTGCTCGCGCGCGTACACGAGATAGCTCACGTCTTTGGCGAACGTGTAGCCGCAGGCCGCGCCCGAGCCGTTCGTGAACACGTCGATACGCTCGTCGCGATCGAGTCCCTTCCAGGTGCGCACCACCGCCAGCGTGGCCTTGAGCTCGCCGTTCGTGGCGCTCGCGTCGACCCCGAGATCGGTGATCGCCAGCACGCGCCCCTCGAACAGCGCGGAAGCGTCTTCGCGCGCGCTCTGGACCGTCGGCAGCACGCACTTGCAGGCCTGTACGGGCTGGCTCGCGGTCAGGATGAGTCCGGCGAGGACCAGCGAAAATACGGGCGAAATCGCGCGCGACATGCGCCCACGGTAGCGCCCGCACGGGCGCGCCGCCAACGTTGACAGCCTTCGCGAGGCCCACTACATAAGCCGCCTCCCGGCTGTCGGGGGGGAGAGGTGGCCGAGTGGCCGAAGGCACTCGCTTGCTAAGCGAGCATAGGTCTAAAAAACCTATCGCGGGTTCGAATCCCGCCCTCTCCGCCAGCATCGGTGGACCGTTCCATCCGCGATGTTGACTTCGTACGAGTTGTGGAGCATATCCACGCCCCCTGCGCCCGTAGCTCAGCTGGATAGAGCGTCGGTCTACGGAACCGATAGTCGGAGGTTCGAATCCTTCCGGGCGCGCGAATGAAATCAAGAAGTTATCGACCGAAGTAAACATCGATAACACCTCCGCCGGTACGGGAGCCGGTACGGTTTGCCCGGCGTCGGTACTGCCAGAATCACCGGCAGCCCGCCCTCTGCACTCCGTCGAGTGCCTCAACGCGTACCCGGTGCCCTGCGTCTGCGGCGTGGGCGACGCACCGGCACGCTGCGACGAGTGCGGCGCGACGCTCGCGCACGTTGCCGCAGACGGCGTGCGTGCCGTGCTGTGCCCCGACTGCGATTGCGATCGGCTCGATGAACTGATGCACGACGTCGACGCCTTCGACGAACCGCCAAGCGCGCTCGACCTGTACCGCGCTGCGGACGAGCTCGACGTGTCAGCAACGCACCGCCACGTCGCCTCCTGGCTCTGCGCGCAGGCGGAAGCAATGCTGGTCGCGAATCCTGACGGCGCTACTCGGCTGAACCCGGTCGAGCAGCTCGAGCTCGCGAATGCCCGCGCGGGGTATGCCTCGGGTGCAACCGACCCGGATTCGCCCGAGCTCGTGCAGACCGCAGACGGCAAGGCCCACCTTGGCTTGCACGCGGCACGAACTGGCGATTGGGATTGGGCGGTCGAGTTCCTACGCCAGAGCGTGGGGATAGAGCGCAGCCACCGCGGGGAGAACGCGCGGCATTGGGCGCCGGTGCTCGAACTGGCGCGGCAGCTGCGCGAACGCGTGCGGGCAAGCGCAGGAGGTGCCCAGTGACGCGTTACCTCTCGACCGCCGAAGCGGCTGAACTCCTCGACTGCAGCGACGAGCAGGTGCGCTCGATATGCGAGCGCGGAGAGTTCCCGAACGCATTCCGCCGGCAGCCAGGATCACCGTGGACCATTCCGGCGGACGAAGTCGACGCGTACGCCGCGACCAAGCGGAAGCGCTACCTCTCGACCGGCAAGGCCGCGAAGATCCTCGGACGCAATCAGCGCGCGATCTGCGCTCTGTGCGAGGCCGGCGCCTTCCCGAACGCGTTCCGACCGGTTCCCGGCGGGCACTGGTGCATCCCAGCCTCGGAGGTCGAGGTGTACCGCGCCGCCAACGCGCAGCCGGTGCTGCGGCGGAAGGGTGGCGCCATGATCGACGCCCTTGCGCTCGTGCTGGCCGTGACCGCCCTCATCGGCGCGACCATCTCGCTCACCACCTACGCCGAGCTACGCGGCTGCCGCTGGCCGCTCGACGTCGTCAACGCGGTCCGGGACGCGGCCACGGGCGCAGCGCATGCGCAGGACGGTGCGCCATGAGCCCCGGCGATCGCGTAATCGTGCCTGGTAACAGGCGCCTCGAAGGCGAGTGGCGCGTGCTCGAAGGGCCGGGCGTCGACGGGCTCGTCTGCATCACGCAAGTCGACGCCGAGAGCGGCATCTCGATCATGCGCACGCTGCCCGTGGAGCAGCTCGCGCCGGCACCGGAAGCACCGCGACGCGAAGCCGTCGAACCATCACGCCCGCGCGTGCAGGAGGTCGCGGTGCTGTTTCGCGAGCGGCGAGGGCGGGCGCGATGAGCGACGCCAACGCCGAGCGGCTGCCGCGCTCACCGGGCGCCATCGAGCTGTTGCGTCAGCTCGTGCGCGTGCGCGAAGTCGAGCTTGAGGAGCTTCGGCACCAGCTGCGTGCGGCGGAGAAACTCGCGGTGGTCGGCAGCGGGGCGCCGCGAGCGGCGCACATCCTCTGCTTCCGGCGCAAGACTCAGTAGCAGCTGCGCCCCGCGCCTGTCCTGCGTATGCTCGGCAGCACCTCCGCCGTGACCCAGCGCTTGAACGCTTTGCAGCGAGCGGTCTTGCCTGAGAGGATGAGCGCGTAGAGGCCGGACTCGTTGACGAACACGGCTTCCTGGCGACGTCCAGCCGAGTCGACGACATAGCGTTTTGCTATGTCGTCGATATCCACGTGATTCCGCGTGGCTTCCGCGGTGTTCGTATGGCCCGTCGCCGCGCACACCTCGCTCGCGCGGAACCACAACACGCCATCCTCTTCGACGTGTGCCAGCGCGTAGCGCGCGCCCGCGCCGCCAGCCGTTCCCGCAAATACTCAGTCGTTTCGGTCGAGTGGAAACAGAGTCCCAAAAGCCGCATC
Source organism: uncultured Polyangiales bacterium (assembly GCA_964651185.1). Lineage (GTDB taxonomy): Bacteria > Myxococcota_A > Polyangia > Polyangiales > DASUME01 > DASUME01. The sequence continues at coordinate 1,483 of CAZYWR010000401.1, read as the reverse complement.
GCGCGCCCGCGCTGCCAGCGGGTCCCGCGAAATACTGCCGCGACATGATGTCGGTTCATACGGGCCGCATCGCGCGCCCGCGCTGCCAGCGGTTCCCGCCCCGGAGATCATTCCCCGAGCTGGGCGTAAGCGCAGCCGCATCGCGCGCCCGCGCTGCCAGCGGTTCCCGCCTTGGAAAACACTCCGAGATCGCGGAGTGTTTGCCTCGCCGCATCGCGCGCCCGCGCTGCCAGCGGTTCCCGCCTTGGAAAACCCTCCGAGATCGCGGAGTGTTTGCCTCGCCGCATCGCGCGCCCGCGCTGCCAGCGGTTCCCGCATGGAGACCTCGGCCGCTCCCCGCCCAAGGTCCGAGAAGCCGCATCGCGCGCCCGCGCTGCCAGCGGTTCCCGCGGCCCCCTGAGGCACTGAGCGATCCCGCGTGCTTGCGGAGCGGATTGCGAGCGCCTCAGTAGTAGCAACGCGCCCTCGCACGCGAGCTTGCGCCACCAGGCCCCGTGAACACGAAGATCAGCTTGGCCTCGATGCCCGGCAAGCTCGTGAAATTCGCCCACGCGTCCACCAGCACGTTGCCGTTCGGCGCGATCTTCGCGAGCTCTGCGTCGACATCGTCCGACGTGTACCGCGTAAAGTCGTCGCCCGCCGAGCTGTCGCCGCAGTAGAGCCACCACGCACCTACGGGCGTGTCCGTCGGCGCTTGCCCGTCCGTTCCGTTGTCGATCTTCACGCGGATCGAGAGCTCGCCGGGCTTCTTCAGCTTGATTGCCTGCACGTCCGCGAGCGCTTGCGTTGCGCCGAGATTGATTTCCGCAAGCTGGAGTATTCGTCGGTCTGTGAACTCCATCAGAACGCACCTGACGGCTTGAGTTTGATCGTGCCCGTGCGCGGCTTCTCCCAGCGCGCCCTGCCGCTGCGGTCTTCGATTTACATGTGAGACTCCAAGTTCAGCACGTCATGTCCATGGCACGGGCTCGACCACCACGAGCTCTGCAAGGCGCCCCATCAGCGACTCCCCGGAACGGATCCTTCGATCGTGGTCGTCTCCATTTGAATCACGTGCCTGGCTCGTCCCACGGGAGGCGTGCGGGCTGCTCGCCCGTGAACGCCTCGGGGATCACCAGGCCCAGCGATGCTGTCTGCTTTTCATGATTCTGGCGGAGAATCACGTCGCGAATGAAGAACTCGTAAGTGTCGTACACCATGGCGCTCGGCGCCTTCAGCATGATTGTCTGGTTCGGTTGCAGCAGGTTACCCTTTGGATCGCGCCAGGTCGGAAGCTCGATCACATACGAGCAGGTCGCGGAGAGCATGCGTCCGAGCTTCCGTCGCACCGCGCCCGGAAGGTCGCCCTTGTCGGTGTCTTCGAGACGAAAGCTCAGGCAACGTAGCGCTCCGCCGGCGAGCCGCTGGTTCTGCTCGGTATACTTCGATCCGGTTCGCCCGCGCTTGGTCGCCGCGAACCCCGTGATTTCTGAAAAGTAAGTCT
>CAZYWR010000400.1:0-1778 GCA_964651185.1 uncultured Polyangiales bacterium | reverse complement strand
CTCACCTGGCATCCGTCGCATCTACCGCCTCCGCCCGACGTCGATGCCGAGGAGATGCTGGCGAGCACGATCGAAGGTTGGCAGGCGTGGTCCCGGCGCTGCACCTACCAAGGGCCATGGCGCGACGCAGTCGTGCGCTCGCTCATCACGCTCAAGGGGCTCACCTACGCGCCGACCGGGGGGTTGGTCGCGGCCGCGACCACTTCGCTGCCTGAGCAGTGGCAGGGCCCGCGCAATTGGGACTACCGCTTTTGCTGGCTGCGCGACGCCACCTTCACGCTTGATGCGCTGATGATCGCTGGCTACGAGGACGAGGCGCGCTCGTTTCGCGACTGGCTGCTGCGCGCCGTGGCAGGCGACCCCAGCCAGTTCCAGATCATGTACGGACTCGCGGGCGAGCGGCGCTTGACCGAGCTCGAGCTCGAGTGGCTGCCCGGCTACCTCGGAGCCAGGCCGGTGCGCATCGGCAACGCGGCGTACAGACAGAATCAGCTCGATGTCTTCGGCGAGATCATGGACGCGCTGTACGGCGGTTACCACGTGGGGCTCACGCCGAGTCCAGACGTGTGGTCGCTGCAACGGTCGTTGGTGGATAAGCTCGCGCAGATCTGGCGCGATCCCGACGACGGCATCTGGGAAGTGCGCGGCGAGCCCCAGCACTTCACGCATTCGAAGGTCATGGCCTGGGTGGCGGTCGACCGAGCGCTCAAGAGCGTCGAGCGCTACGGCGTGACGGGTCCGGTCGAACGCTGGCGCGAGCTGCGCGACGCGATCCGCGAGGACGTGCTCACGCGCGGCTACAACGCCGAGGTCGGCGCATTCACGCAGTACTACGGATCGCGGGCCCTCGACGCGAGCTTGCTCGCCATGCCGCTGGTCGGCTTCCTGCCGGCCTCGGATCCGCGCATGCGCGGCACGATCGAGGCGATCCGTCGCGATTTGACGCTCGACGGCCTCGTGCTGCGCTACGCCGCCGACGCCGCGGACGATGGCCTCCCGCCAGGCGAGGGCACGTTTCTCTTGTGCTCGTTTTGGCTCGCCAACAATTTGGCGATGCTCGGAAAGCACCGCGAAGCGTGCGCGCTGTTCGAGCACCTGTTGTCGTTGCGCAACGACGTGGGGCTCTTGTCGGAGCAATACGATCCGCGCGCGGGCCGGCTGCTCGGCAATTTCCCGCAGGCCTTCTCCCACGTGGCGCTGATCAACACGGCCTACTACTTGACCACCCTGGAGCTCGAGGTTGTCCCCGCGGGCTTCGCGAACGCCACCTAAATCAGAGTCTTTGGCTCGGGCTCGGCTCGTACGGCACCGGCCATACTTCGATCAACCAATAGGCGGGTAGCGCCACCGGGCCTGCGATCGCGAACAGCGTGTACCACATGATCCGCTCGCCCTTGGTCAAGCGCGGGTTGTTCCCGAGCAGCGCGCCGAACACGAGCAGCATCAGGAAGCCGAGCGCGAGCGTTGCGCCGATCGAGAACACACCGAGGAAGCTGTTCACGTCGAGCAAGCCGTTAGGATAGATCGTCAACGCCCCTATCGACACGAGGAGCGTCGCCACTGCCACCAGCAGCGCCACGAGCAGTCCGATTCGGACGCCGGGGCTCAACGCTTCGGCACAGAAATCGGGGCGGCGGTCGCTCGGTTCGGCGACGCGTAAGACGTCTTCGTCCGCGGTCAGCATGCTGCCATCTGTGGTCATCGGGTCCTCCGTGGTTGGGTTGACAGGTGAACACGGGCGGCGGGGCGTCGCTCGAGCGCGCCTGCACGTTGCGCGC
>CAZYWR010000399.1:0-1924 GCA_964651185.1 uncultured Polyangiales bacterium | reverse complement strand
ATCGCCGGATCCATCAAAGCGGCCGCGCGCACCAACACGTCCGCGCCTTTGTACGGCTTGATTTTGCCGAACAGCAGCACCTGGACCGGCGCGCCGGAGGCGCGAGCGTCCGGCTGTGGGTCGATTGCGCGTGCCTGCGCGCTGGCGCGTTCGGACGTGGTCGCGTCGAGCGGCCCATGAGGAACGCAGCGCACGAGCTCGTCGGGGACCCCGTAGGTGCGCAAGCGCGAGACGGCCTGCTGGGTATGGACGATCAGCCGATCGAAACGCGACAGGATCCCGAGCGCGCCGGCGGCCTGGATGAACGAACGTGGATTGCCGTTGAAGGGCGTAGAGTCGTGTACGGTAAACACGATCGGTGCCAGTTCGCGCACGGCTGCCAGGAACAGCCGATCGACCATCGGCAGCGGCGCCCACTGAAAATGGATTACGTCGGGACGCCAGGGCCCAAGCTCGCGCGCCAAGGTACGCATCGAGAGGGCGTGGCTCACCCCTTTGCGCGCGAGGAACAGCGCCTTGCTTAATCCGCGTGTTGGATTGGGCCGAAGACGCCGGTAGAAGTACGGCCAAAGGAGGTCGTGCGCAGGTCCCGCGCCGGCCTTTGCGAGCGGTTTGCCGACGATGGTGACGTCGTGTCCCTCGGCTCGTAACGCCAGCGCCAGCGCGGAATCGTAAGGCCAGGTAAAGAGCGAGGGATCGATGAGCGCAACTCTCATACGGTGGCGACGTCCATCCTCAGAGCAGGCGATAGATGAATTCAGGGATGTGGTAGCGACGCTTGTTCAGCACCACCCCGATGATCTTGCCCCCGCATGCTTCGATGCTCTTGCGGGCCGCCCGCAGCGCGTGCGCGCGCGTGCGCTCCGCCTCGACTACGAGCACCACGCCGTCTAGGCCGCGCGCGAGCGACGGCGCGAGCATTCCCTCGCTCACGGGAGGCAGATCGACGATGACCAAGTCGAACTGCGACGTCAGCGAGCGCATGATCGACTGCTCAGCCCCGGAATGGCTCGAGACGGCCTGCGCCAGCGGATAGCCGCCGAGGTTTCCCACGACCAGTCGATCGCCGGGGACGCCCGCGACGGTCTCCATGAAGATGAAAGGGGCGGAGGGCCCCCGGTTGTAGGGGTCCTCGGGGACTTTGCACAGCAAGACCTTGACGCGCGGGCTCTTCGCCGCCACGGCCGCGAGGCTCTGCGCGACGCTCGACACGCCTTCGCCCGGCAGCGTCGAGAGCACCCCGATGGCGCAGCAACGCTTGTTGGGCTGGGCGGCCCGTACCGCGCTCAGTAGGCCGACGATCTCGTCTTCGCGCACCGGCGAGTACGTTGGAAGATCCCGTCTGCGCAGTGCTGTGCCCACCGTCGCTCCCGGTCGCTTTAGCAGCGTGCCAATGCCGAACATGACCTCACCCGTACTTCTTGAGTTTGACGGAGGCCAAGACGGGCAGCCCGATCGCCTCCTCGAGCTCCTCCGGCAAACTAACTGTATCGTCGAGGATCTTCAAAAGGAGACACACACTGAAACCGGCGAATAGGCCGGCGATCATCGCGAGCGCGGTCAACAAGGTCTTGCGCGGCCGCGAGGGCTTATAGGGGAGGGTGGGCGCCTCCACGATGCTGAGTCCGGAGATACCGGCCTCGTTCATATCCGCCACGATGCGCGCCGACTCTGCCCGTTGTAAGTACGAGCGGTAGCTCAAGTCCGCCACCTGGTGGCGGCTCTCGAGCTCGCGTAGCTCGATCTCGTGGTTGTCCAAGTAGGCGAGCCGTTTGTTGATCTCTTCGAGCTGGCGCTCGCGCTCTTTGGCGGCTCCGCGCGAGGCGGTGGCCTCCGAGCGCGCGGCGGAGAGCCCGCCGCTCAGCTGTTGGGCGAGCGGATTCACGCCCTTGCGTACGCGCGCCATCGACTGCTGCGCCATCTT
>CAZYWR010000398.1:0-9208 GCA_964651185.1 uncultured Polyangiales bacterium | reverse complement strand
AGCCAGCCTCGAAAAGGCGAACGACAGGGTCGACGAAATGGTCGACAAGGCGAAAAAGGCGGGGGAGTAGCGCCCCGCTGCGCGCGTTCCGCGTCGCATGGCCGCCAGCGTGCTGGTGGCCGGACGGGACCTCGCCGCGATCGAGGCCTGTTGGTAAGGAGGTATCCCGTCGCCGTCGACCGACGCTCGCGTCTACGACGCAATAGCGGCCTTTGTAGGCTCGGGGCATGGGTGGGGTGGGTGCCGTCGCTCTACGTGAAACGCGTCCTAGCCTCGGCATCGCTTCGCGATGTCTGCGGCGTTACCAAGGGAGGTGTGCGCCATCGTGCTGAACGGGGCGTGTGCAACGGCGCCTGCGGAGCGCGCGCCAGCGCGCATGTAGTGTCGAGCATTCAGCGCTCCGACTTCAATGCGTGAACGCAGGAAACAGCGGCCCCATCGCGTTGCTCCGGTCGCTTATAGTGGCTTCGATGGGACTGCCTTCGTACTCCGACGAGCTGCGGTCGGAAGCGCGCGAAGCGTTCGACGCACGCTCCGATGCGCGGGAGGTGTGGAGCGGGCGCGACCAGCCGCGCATTCCGGCGCCCGCGCGCGTCCCGTTGGAGGCGTTCGCGTTGCCCACGAAGAGCGGTCCCGTCAGCGTCGTGCAGGAACGTGAGCTCGGGCTCGACGACGTCGAAGTAGACGGCTCCGCGCGCCAACCTGGCGACGCGGACGGTTCTGTAGCCGGGGCCACCGTCGAAGCGCGGGGCTCGATCCGCGAGCCGAACCTCGAAGCACGCGTTCCCACAGACGACGAGGTCGACGGGCACGGATCCGGGCGCGAGCCCACCGTGGACGTGCGCGGCATGATGCGCGAGCACAAGACGCCGTCGATGGCGCCGCCGCTCGCGCGCTTCTCGCGCTACGACGTGCTCGGCCGGCTCGCGATCGGCGGCATGGCCGTGGTCTACCTCGGCCGCGAGGCCGTGGAGGGAGGCGCGCAGCGCCACGTCGCCATCAAGGTCTTGCGCCGCCAAGGCAGCGAAGGCGACGACGCCTACTTCGAGGAGCTGTTCCTGCGCGAAGGACGGACCGCGGCCCAGCTCGTGCACCCGAACATCTGTCACACCTACGCCTTCGGCAAATGGGGGGGACACTTCTTCATCGCGCTCGAATGGGTGGACGGCGTTTCGCTGAGTCAAGTCATGCAGACGCTCGCGAACCGCGGCCAGGCGCTCGACCCGTTCATCGCCGCGAGCGTCGCGGCGCAGGTCGCGGGCGCGCTCGATTACGCGCACCGCGCGCGCGACACGCGGCGCAAACCGCTCGCGATTGTGCACCGCGACGTCAATCCGCAGAACATCATGCTGCGCTACGATGGCGTGGTGAAGCTGCTCGACTTCGGCGTGGCGCAGGTGGCCGAGCCGCACGCCGACACGCGCACCGACACGGTGAAAGGCAAGTTCGGCTACATGGCGCCCGAGCAGCTGCGGCGCCAGCGGCTCGACGGGCGCGCCGACGTATTCGCGCTCGGCGTGTGTCTGTACGAGATGCTGACCGGCATGCGCCTGTACAAGCGCGACAGCGTGCGGGAGACGGTCGAGGCGGTGCTGGAGGAGCCCATGCCCGCGCTGTCGTTGCTCGGGCCGACCTTGCGCGGCGAGCTCGAACGCATCCTCGCGCGGGCCTTGGCGAAGGAGCCGCGCGCGCGCTTCGAGAGCGCGGGCGAGCTGCAGGCGGCGCTCGAAGGGTTCCTGGCGCGCTCGGGCGAGGTCGTGAGCGCGCGCCGCCTCAGCGCCTTGATGGACGAGCTCTACCCCGAGGCCCGGCGCGAAGGGATGGCGTCGGCGCTGTTTCGCGGCCCGGACGTGGCCGCGCGCTTGGCCGCGATCGAAGCGGAGGGCGATCACGGCGGCGCGCTCGCGCAAGGCACGCGCAGCCTGCCCGCCGCGCGTCTGCTGGCGAAGCGCATCGTGCTGCTGTTGGTCGCCGTGATGACGGCCGCCGCGTTGAGCTGGGCGTGGCCGCGCGATGATGCGCGCCTCGCGCCTGCGCCGCTGGCCCCCGCGTCGGCTCGCGGAGGGCCGGCTGGTGAGGTGCCCGCCAGCGCGCGCGGATCGGACGTGCACGGCGCCGGCACGGCACCGCCATCAGGCGATGTGCGCGCAGGCGGCGCGGCGCGGTCCCCCGCGGATGCCCGCGGACTCGGCACCAGGGGTCTTCCCGCGGACACGCGCGCACGCGACGCCAGATCGGCTGTCGCGAACCCACGTGGCGTAGGCTCGCTGCCGCAAGCGCCCGCCGAGATCGCGACGCCCGCGTCGTCCACGCTCGCCGCGCCGCCTGCGCGCGCGCCCGCTCCTGCCGCGCCTGCCGCGGGGCTCGGCCCCGCTGTCCCTGCCGCCGCTCTGCGTCCACACGCTGCGAGCGAGGCCAAGCCCGAGGAACGCCTTGCCAAACGTCGCCGTAAGTCGCCGGGGTTCGTCGCCGACCCGGGTTTTTAGTCTGCTCTGCCTTTTCGCCTGCTGGGGGGCGGTCGCGCGCGCGCAAGCCGACGGCGCGTCCGATAAGCGGACGGATGCCGCCAGCGCGAGCACGGCCTCGGAGCACGCGAATGCGCCCACGACCCCCGAGCTCGAACGCGCGCGCGTCCAGTTTCAGCGCGGGGTCGAGCTCGCCGCGCGGGGCGACTACGCCAACGCAGCCAAGCGCTTTCGCGAGGCCATGGCCATCCATCCGGCGCCTGCGGTCGCGTACAACCTCGCTTCGGCGCTGTTCGAGCTGAACCAGCCCGCGGAGGCTTACAACCTCGTGCAGTCGGTGCTCACGGCGTCCGACACGCCGGAGGCGGTGCGCCCGCGCGCGCAGCAGCTCGAGCACGCGCTGGCGGAGCGCGTGGCGCGCTTGACCGTGGTGGTCGGCAGCGAGCACGGCGACGTCTCCATCCAGGTCGATGGCGCCGAGCTACCGCCTTCCCAGATCGGCGTTCCGCGCGCGGTCGAGCCCGGACGGCACGTGGTGCGGGCGGAGCGCGGCGGCGTGCGCGTCTCCGAGCGCGAGGTCGACATCCCGTTGCGCACGGCGGCGCTGGTCGACGTGAGCTTGGTGGCCACGCCGCGCCAGGCCGCGGAGGCCACGCTGGCCGGCACGGCACCGGGCGGGCTCGCCGGGAGCGAAGCGGACGGGCTCGACGACCGTCGTGCCAAACGCTGGCGCCGCGCGTGGTGGATCGCGGGCGCGAGCGCGCTCGCGGTCGGCGCCGGGGTCACGCTGGGGATCCTGCTCGCGCGGCGCGACGGCGGGACCCCAAAGCCCGTGGCCGGCGACGCCAACCCGGCCGTGCTGGTGTGGAAATGAGCGCGCGCGTTCACGCCGCCGCGCTGCTCTTTGCGCTCGCTGCCTGCCAGGCCGATCCCGAACCGCGCAGTGAGATCCTGTTGGTCGTCGACAGCGATCTGCGCGTTCCCGACCAGCTCGATCGGCTCGACATCCGTGTGGAGGGGCCGGGCGAACTCGCGCAGAGCGCGAGCGCCGAGCTCGACGACGGGCAAAACGCGCCGCCGCGCAGCCTGGCGCTGGTGCACGAAGGCGGCCCGCTCGGGCCGCTGCACGCGACCGTGGAGGGCACGCGCGCAGGTGTCCGGGTGGTCGCGCGCGAGGCGCGCTTTTCCTTCGTGGCTGGCCGCACGTTGGTGCTGCCGATGAACTTGGTGAGCAGCTGCGTCGGCCGCGCGTGCGGGGACCAGACCTGCACCGAGCACGGCTGCGACAGCATCGACGTCGACCCCGCGACGCTCGCGCCCTACGACGGGCAGGAGCCGCGGCTCGACGCAGGCGCGTCCGATGTCGATGCGACCGCTGACGGCGCTGCGCCCGCGGATACCGGCGTGCTCAGAGGCCCCGACGCGGACCTCGCCGACGCCGGTCGCGCTCCGGGTGACGCCGCCCTGCTCGACGGCGGGCCCGACGCGGCGAGCCCCGAGGCCGGCGCGCGCGACGCGTGTATGCCGCAGGCCGAGCAATGCAATGGCCGCGACGACGACTGCGACGGCGTGATCGACGACGGCTTCGATCTGCAGAACGATTCCGACCACTGCGGCTCCTGCGACGTGCGCTGCCCGTCCATCGCGCGCCGCTGCTGCGCCGGCAGCTGTCGCAGCGCCTGCCGCTGAGCGCTGCTCCAAAGGCCATTGACAGCGCGGGGCCAACCTGGGCAGAAGCAGGCCCTGGAGGCTGCGCAATGGCGAAGCACTGGAAACTTATCTTTGCGTTCCTCGTGGTGTGCGGCGGTTCCGCGGCCGCCGCCGACGAGGTCAAGTGGGAGTGGGTCGGCGAAAAGGACGGGATCCGCGTCTGGCAGCACGAGATTCCGGGCTCCGACATGCCCGGCTTTCGCGGTCAGACCTTCATCAAGGCCAGCATCGACGAGATCTTGAAGGTGATGCTCGACTGGAAGCGCCATCCCGAGTGGATGTACGGCTGCAAGGAGTCGCGGCCCCTCAAGGTGTTCAGCGATACGCACGGCATCATGTACGCCCGCGTCGAAGGGCCCTGGCCGGTCTGGGATCGCGACATGGTCGTGGATACGGTGATCGAGCGCTCGGCCGACCAGCACTATCTGCAGGTGACCTTCAAGAACGTGAACTCCGATCTGCATCCGGTGCCCCATCACGTGGTGCGTCTGCCGAAGCTGCTCGGCTTCTACAAGCTGTGGCAGCTCGAACCGAAGAACACCAAGATACTTTACCAAGTCGAGAGCGACGCCGGCGGCAGCTTGCCGCGCTGGCTCGTGCTGTTCGCGGCGCGCGCGCTGCCCTACGAGACCTTGAACGCGCTGCGCAAGCGCGTCGAAGCCAAGCACTGACGCGAGCTATCTGTTTCGCTTGGACGGGCTGGGCGCGCTCAAGCGCCTGAGAAGGCCGCTTCGATCGCCGCAATATCGAGCTTCCGCATGCGCATGACCGCGGCGAACGCGCGATCGCGGGCGGCGACGTCTGAGCTCGCCATCCATTCGGCGATGCGGGCGGGCACGACTTGCCACGACAGGCCGTAGCGGTCTTTCAGCCAGCCGCAGGGCCCCTGCTCGCCGCCTTCGGATAACGCGCTCCAATAGCGATCCACCTCCGCTTGGCCGTCGCACATCACCTGCAGCGAGATCGCCTCGTTGAAGGCGAATCCGTGCACGACGTGGCTGTCGGTAACCGCGAACTCGTGGCCGGCGAGGTGAAAGCGCGCGTGCTTGACCGTACCTACCGGGCCTTCGCCGGCGGCGTAGCGCGAGATGCTGACGACGCGTCCGCCCGGGAAGATGCGCGTATAGGTCTGCATGGCGGCCTCGGCCCGGCCGTGCTGGGCGTCCGAGAACATCAGACAGGGCACGATGGTTGCGCCTTCGACGCGCTGCGCCATCACCTGCCACGAGACGCCGAAGCGATCCCGGACCCAGCCGTAGCGCTCGCTCCAAGGGTAGGCGTCGAGCGGCATCAGCACCTCGCCGCCCTGCGAGAGCGCCGAGAACATGCCGTCCACCTGGTCGGCGGCGAGCTGCACGAAAAAGGAGATGCTCGGGTTGAGCTCGAACTGAGGCCCGCCGTTGAGCGCCGTAAAGCGCTGTCCAACGATCTCGAATTCCACTGTCAGCACGCTTCCATGCGGCTTTCCGCTGGGATTATCGCTGGACGCGGGGTAGTGCGAGACGGCCGTGATGCGGCCTTGGGGGAAGGTTCGCGTGTAGAAGTCCGCCGCACGCTCCGCCTGATCGTCGAACCAGAGGCACGGCACGATCGTTCCATTCGCCATGCCCGGCTCGTATCGTCGCGCCGCGCCGAATGCAAGGCGGCCCGCATGAGCGTGCGCGCTCTCGCTGACGGCTGAGGTCTGCACGTGTCACTTTGCAGCGCGCTCATTCACGCCGTGACGTCCGTGAATGCGTTGTGTACGTTGAATGGTTCGCGGGCGCCCGACGTCTCAGGGCGCGACAGGAGTCTTCGATGCACGTGCAGAGGGTCGGGCACGCGGCGGCCGCCGCTTGGCTCTCGGTTGGCTGTTCGAGCGAGCCGACCGTGGTCAGCACTGGGCCGGCTACTGGCAATGACTTCGATGCCAGCACGTTCGCGCCGCTGATCGATGCCGCGGTCGCGGTCGAAGCCAGCGCGATGATCGCTTGTGGCGACGCGGTAAGAAGTCCGGGCGAGTTGTGCGACGATGGCAATACAGTCAGCGGCGACGGTTGCCGCGCCGATTGTCGCCAGATCGAGCCCGGCTACGTCTGCATGTCGCCCGGAGCTGCGTGTACGTACACTGCCGTGTGTGGCGATCAGAGCGTGGCGGGCCGCGAGCAATGCGATGACGGCAACGTCATCGCCGGCGACGGCTGCAGCGCGAGCTGCCAGCTCGAGCCGGGTTACGCGTGTCGCATCGTAGGCAGCCCCTGTCGAGCGGCCGCTTGCGGCGATCACTTGCAGGTGGGGGCCGAGGCTTGCGACGACGGGAACACGCAAGCGGGCGACGGCTGCGACGCCAAGTGCCGCGTCGAACCCGGCTTTGTGTGCGCGCCCGCGACGGGCTGCCGCGCGACCGTGTGCGGCGACGCGGTAGTCGAGGGGAGCGAGACCTGCGATGACGGCAACGGCCAGCCCTTCGACGGTTGTTATCAGTGCCAGCGCGAACCGAGCTGTGCAAACGCCGCCTGCGTGGCGGTCTGTGGCGACGGCATCAAGTTCCCGAGCGAGACCTGCGACGACGGCAACACGCGCGCGGGCGATGGCTGTTCGAGCGCTTGTGCGATCGAGCCGGGCTTCGCCTGCACCTCGCTCGAGGCGCAGGCGCCTGCCACGCGCGACCTGCCGATCGTGTACCGCGACATTCGCGGCAACGATCTACCTGCGATCGAGAGCAGCCAAATCGCGGCCGGGCACCCCGACTTTCAGAACCTCGCCGGCGACGAGCGGGGCATTGTGCAACCCTTGCTCGGAGCAGACAAGAAGCCGGTCTACGCGAAGCTCGACGGCAGCTCGACCACCACCACGGGCGCGGCCAATTTCGCGAGCTGGTATCACGACGATCCGCAGCGGAACCGTACGATCGTCGACAAGCTGACGCTCACGCGGCAGAGCGACGGCGGTTACGTGTTTCAGAGCGATGCATTCTTTCCGCTCGATGGGCGCGGTTTCATGGCCGAAGGCGCTGAGCCGGGCCGCGACGGCGGCCATAACTTCAGCTTTACGAGCGAGCTGCGCGATTGGTTTGCTTACCAAGGGGGCGAGAAGCTCGACTTCTCAGGCGACGATGACGTCTGGGTGTTCGTGAACGGGCACCTGGCGGTGGACCTCGGCGGCGTGCACCCGGCGGAGTCGGGATCGGTCACGTTGAGCGACGACCTGGCGCTCGCTTTGGGTCTGACGCTAGGCAGCATCTACGAGATCTCCGTGTTTCAAGCGGAGCGCTACACAGACAAATCGGAGTACCAGCTGACCTTACGCGGCTTCGAGCGCGCGCGCTCGAGCTGCGCGAGCGTGTGTGGCGACAAGATCGTGACGGCGGACGAGGCCTGCGACGACGGCAAAAACGACGGCAGCTACGGCTCGTGCACGGCCGACAGCCAGAACTTCGGCCCGCACTGCGGCGACGGCATCGCGCAGAGCGCGCAGGGCGAGCAATGTGACGACGGCAACCGCGACGCCTCGGACGGCTGCGACAACGGCTGCCGCTCCTTCTCCGCGTTGTGAGCGGCCTCGAGCGGTGACCCGTCATACGTTCGTGGACGGCACGTCCTATGCGTACTTCAGAGCGGTCCCTCGCCAGTGACCCGTTCCGATGCAATGGCGCCTGGAAGGCGCGCACACGTAGCTCGCCTTGGTAAGCTTGCGGCATGCGGCTGCTCGCGACGTACGTGCGACTGCTCAAGCAGCTCGGGGCAGAGCGCGGGCTCGCCTGGGCGCTGTTCGCCGCCAACTTGGCGCTGGCTGGGGCGCAGTTTGCGGAGCCCATCCTGTTCGGGCGCGTGATCGACGTGCTCGTGCGCCCGCGCCAAGGCGCCGCGCCGCTTCGCTTCGCGGAGCTGATGCCGCTCGTGCTCGCCTGGGTCGGGTTTGGGCTGGTCAGCTTGGGTGGCGGTGTGATCGCCTCGTTTTACGCCGATTTGCTCTCGCATCGCGCGCGGCTCGCGGTCGTCGCGCGCTACTTCGAGCACGTGCTGTCGCTGCCGCTCGCGTTCCATCTGGGCACGCACTCGGGCCGCGTGATGAAGGTGATGTCGAGCGGCGCGGACGCCATGTGGATGCTGTGGCTCGGCTTCTTTCGCGAGCACTGCGCGTCGCTGGTGTCGCTCTTGGTGCTGCTCCCATTCAGCCTGTTCGTGAACGTGCGGCTCGGGCTCTTGCTGTGCGCGCTGGTGGTCGCGTTCGCGTCGCTGATCGCGCTGGTGATGAAGCGGACGCACGCGCTCCAGGGCCAAGTTCGCGAGTATCATACGAACCTGGCGGAGCATGCCTCCGATGCGCTCGGCAACCTGCCGGTCATCCAGAGCTTCACACAGGCCGAGGCGGAGCTGCGCGCGCTCAAAGAGATCAGTCGAAAGCTGCTCGACGCGCAGCGGCCCGTGCTGTCGTGGTGGGCGGTCGCAGCCATGGCGACGCGCGCCGCGGCGACCTTGACCGTAACCGCGATCTTACTGCTCGGGACTTGGCTCTACTTGCGCGGAGAGGTGCGGCTCGGCGACGTCGTGACCTTCATGAGCCTCGCGACTCTGCTGATCGGACGCTTGGACGGGACAGTCTCCTTCGTCAGCTCGCTCTTCCAAGAGGCGCCCAAGCTACACGAGTTCTTCGAGGTGCTCGATACGGAGCCGTCCGTGCGCGATCGCCCGCACGCGCGCGCTGCGGGACGCCTGCGCGGCGAGATCACGTTCGAAGACGTCTCGTTCTCCTACGACGGCGAGCGCATGGCGGTGGCGGACGTGAGCTTCCACGCGCGCCCGGGCCAGACCATCGCGCTCGTGGGTACGACCGGCTCCGGCAAGACGACCACGCTCTCGCTCCTGTATCGTGCGTTCGATCCGGCGCGCGGGCGCATCCTGGCGGACGGCGAAGACCTGCGCGCGTACAGCCTCGACTCGCTGCGCCGCAATATCGCGGTGGTGTTCCAGGAGCCGATGCTGTTCGCGCGCTCGCTGCGCGAGAACCTCGCCATGGGCAAGCCGCACGCGAGCGACGCCGAAATGCTCGAC
>CAZYWR010000397.1:0-3800 GCA_964651185.1 uncultured Polyangiales bacterium | reverse complement strand
ACGAGCGCTCTCGGCTCGCGCTGCGCGCGGAGCTCGCGCCTGCGCTGCGCCGCTCGGTGCAGCGTACGATCGGCGAGTTTCTGCTGGCTTTGCCCGAGCCGACCACGCTCGGCCGCCTGATCGCCGGTGTGCATCTGCTCGAGAGCGGGGAGCTCGGCGGCGCCGACGAGATCGCGCGCGCGAGCCTGCACATCGCGCTGGTGGAGAGCGACAAGCTCAAGGAGGCGCTGCCGCTCTTGGAGCGCTCGCTCGAGCTGTTCCGCGCCCACGGCTGCCCCGAGCACGAGCAGCTCGTGCTGCTCGCGCCGCTCGCGATCGGCGGCTACTTCGCGGACTGGCGCTACACCGCTCGCTTCGGCGATCAGGCTTTGGGCGCGCTCGAGCGGGTGCTCGGCCTCGGCCTGGCGCGGCGCATGAGCGGGCGCGTGGGGCGGCGGCGCGCGCTCGATCTGGCGCAGGCCTGGGCGCGCGCGCACTTTCGGGTGTGGCGCGCGAACCCTCGCGTGCCGACCTTCGATGAGGCGATGTTGCTCTTGTTCAGCTGCGCCACCACCGTGACCGGCACGCGCGTGATCTGCCTCGATCCCGAGAACGCCGCGCGCGCGGCGCAGGTGCTCGAGCCCTTCAGCGCGCTCGGCCCCGAGCACGTCGCCAGCTTCGTCCACGAGTATTGCAGCACCATCGCGGCCACCGTGCGCGACGGCTACGCGGAGACCTACGCGCGCCTGCACGCGCTGATCGCGCGGCTCTCCAGCGCGACGCCGATCGAGGGGCTTCCGTCCGCTCTGCGCGTGCGCTACCTGGCCGGCTCGCTCAACCCGTGCGCGGCGATGGAAGCGCTGCGTGACGACGAGCGCACGCTGCGCGCGGCGGAGCGGCTCGAGCAGCTCGGGCTCGAGATTTACCGTATGACCGCCGATCAGCTGCGCGCCCTGTACTACGCGAACCAGGGCAACCTGAAGCTGTTCGAGCGACATCGCGAGCGCACCGAGCAGCACGTGATCCAACAGGGCACCAACTGGCAGGCGGAGACCTGGGCGGCGTCGACGCTCACCACGGTCTACCTGCGCACGCACGACGCGATGGGCATGAAGATCGTGTCGGAGCAGCTGCATCGCCTGAGTCAGGAATTGCCCTCGCTCGACCCTTACTCGCGGCGCAGCCGCGGGACGTACCTCCTGCTGCGCAAGAAGTACGCGGAGGCCCTGCCCTGGCTGGAAGACGTACTGCACGAGCCGCCACCCGGCATCGTCGGTTGGACGCGCACGCACGGCTCGTTGGCCTGCGCGTACAACCGGCTCGGCGAGCACGAGCGGGCGCGCGCGACCTGCATGCGCGCGCTCGCCCAGCTCCAGCCCGAGGACTTGGCGTTCGTGGGCATGAACCTGATGGTGCAGCTCGAGCTCTTGATCGCGGAGGCGGGGCTCGGGCGCGCGGTCGAGGCCGAGCGCAAGTTGGCGGCGCTGATCGCCGTGCATGCGCCGAACCAGGGACCGCTCACGATGGGGCAGCTGCACGACGTGGGCGTGGAGATCGCGCTGCTCGCGCAGGACGACGCCAGCGCACGCCAGCACTTCGCCGAGATGGAGCGCTGGTATTTGTCGACCGGGATGCCGTCTTTGGCGGAACGTTGCCAGGTGCTTTGGGCGAACGTCCACAGCAAGCAGCGCGAGCTTCCGGCGACGCTCGTACGCCGCAGCGTAAGCGCGGCGGAGGTGTACACGAGCGGCGCGGGCACGCCGCCGGTCACGATCGAGCGCATGCTGGCGAGCGGCGCGCCGCTCGGCGAGCGCTTGGAAAAGGGCCTGCGGATCCTCGCGGAAAATACGCGCTGCACGCGCGGCTTCCTGTACTTGCTCGACAGCCGCGCCCAGCCCCAGCTGGCCGCCACGCTGCGGGAAGAGCAGCCCGACGCGGAGCTCGCGAGCTGGGCCGAGCGGCGCATCGCGCGCGAGCTCGAGGAGGAACACACGATCCTCGCGGGGCAGGACGACGCGCGGTCCGAAGCCGACGCGCGCAGCTCGGCTGGCTGGCACTATCGGCTGCTCGTGCTGTGGGCGGTCAACGCCAAGGCGAAAGGGGTCGTCGGCGTGGCGGTGCTCGGCGCCGAAGAGGAAGAGCCGGAGCCCTGTCCGGCCGAAGTGCTGGGCTCGGTCGGCTATTATCTGCAGCGTGCGCTGAGCGAGCCAGAAGCGGCGAGCCTCATGCTCTGAGCGCGCACCTCGCGCGAGGGCGCGTTTCGCTTGCGCGTCCCCGCACGGCGAGCTTCGATGCCTTCATGCATGTCTTGGCTCGCTGCGCGCTCGTTCTGCTCGCGCTCGCGGCTTTTCCCTGCGCACAGCGCGGTCAGGCGAGCGCGGGACCTTCCTTCGCGAAGTACGCCGTGGCCGCCGACCATCCGGACGCCTCCGCCGCGGGCGCCGCCCTCCTGGCGCGCGGCGGCAACGCCGCCGACGCGGCCGCGGCCACCATGCTCGCGCTCGGCGTCGCGAGCCCGACCAGCAGCGGGCTCGGCGGGGGCGGTTTTGCGCTCTACTACCGCGCGCGCGACCGAAGCTTCACCTTCCTCGACTTTCGCGAGACCGCGCCGGCGGCGACCACGAGCGATCTGTTTCGCGCGCGGCCAGGCGAGCCTCCGGAGACGACGGCGGCGCGCTCGCGTGCGGGCGGGCTCGCGGTCGGCGTGCCCGGTGAACCGCTCGGCATCGCCGAGCTCGTGAGGCGCTTCGGGAAGAAACCGCTGGCGCAGGTGGTGGCCCCGGCGGAAGCCTTGGCACGGCAGGGCTTCGCCCTGAGCGCGCACACCGCGCGCATGCTGGCCATTCCGGGCGCGTCGTTCGCCCAAGACCCGCTGCTCCTCTCGGTGTTCAGCGCGCGTGCCCGCACGCAAGGCCGCGCGCAGAATCCGGCGCTCGCCGACACTTTGCGCCGCTTCGGGCGTGAAGGCGCCAAGCTCTTTTACACGGGTGCATGGGGGAAAGCGATCGTGCGCGCGACGCAGGCGCACGGCGGGATCTTGAGCGAGCGCGATCTCGCCGACTACCGCGTGGTCGAGCGCGCGCCCGCGCGCGGTGAACGCCTCGGGTACGAGTGGGTCACGGCGCCGCTGCCGAGCGCGGGCGGCTACACGTTGCTGATGAGCCTGGCGCTGCTCGAGCGCTGGCTTCCGACCGAAGCGCATTGGCAGAGCTCGGAGCGCCAGCACGCGCTCATCGAGTCCTGGAAGGGGCCGTACCTCGACCGCCAGGCGTATCTGGGCGATCCGGACCGCGCGGCCGTACCGCTCGCGGAGTTGACCGCGTCCGAGCGCCTCGGGGCGCGCGCGCGGCGCTATCACCCTGCGCTCGCGCTGCCGCCCGAGAGCTACGCGCTGCCGCTGCGCAACGCGCCCGAGCCCGCCATGCGGCCGAACGAGCACGGCACCTCGCACCTCTGTGTGGTCGACGCCGAGGGCAACGTCGCGGCCGTCACCACGACCGTCAATCTCGTGTTGGGTGCCGGATTCTCCGTGGCGGGCTTGTGGCTGAACGACGAGATGGACGACTTCGCGCGCGCGGTGGGCGAGGCGAACGCGTTCGGGCTCGTGGGCGGCGCGCCCAACCTGCCGGGGCCGGGCAAGCGGCCCATCTCGTCGATGGTGCCGACCATCGTCCTGCGCGGCGGTGAACCGGTGCTGTGCGTAGGCGCGAGCGGCGGCAGTCGCATTCCTACCGCGGACGAGCAAGTGGCGCTCTACGTCTTGAAAGATGGGATGCATCCGGAGCAGGCGCTCGTGGCGCCGCGCGTGCACCACCAGGGTG
>CAZYWR010000396.1:0-3041 GCA_964651185.1 uncultured Polyangiales bacterium | reverse complement strand
CCCGTACCACGATGCCCTGCTCCAACATGAGACCGAGCTGCGCTAAGCTCTGCGGAGAAATGCCGTTCGCGATGGTCTGCACCAACGCCATCGGCGCGACGCCTTCATGCACGCTGAGGGCGCGCGCCAGCGCGCGCGCGTTCGGATTGAGAAACGCCAACCGCGCGGCCAGCGCCGCCTCGCGGCTCTCGGGCAGCGACGTCTCGGGCAGCTCCTGGGGCAACACCCAAGTGCCGCCGATGAAACCGATCACGTTGCGTCGCACGAGCTGATTGCAGAGCTCCAGCAAGTGACCCGGATTGCCGTGCGCGATGCGCTCGAGCCGGCTCGCCAAACGCGACAGGTTCTCGGCCTCGCCGAACACGGAGCGCAAGAGTTCGAGCACCTCGTGCGCGCGCAGCGGCGAAAGCCGCAGCGAATGCGAAAGGGCGGCGAGCGCGCGCTCGTTCGCGCTCTGGGCGCGCCCGTGCTCGCGCAGGAGCGTGCAGGCGAGCAACAAGCGCGCGCGCCGGCGGGCGAACGCCAAGACGAGCAGAAACGCCTGCGAGCCTTCGTCGGTGCGCTCGAGTCCATCCACCAGGACGGCCAAGGGTTGTCGTTCGGCCACGCTCAAGAACCAGTCGCGCAGCGCCGCCTGCATGCGCAGGCGCAGCTCCACGCCGCGCGGTGCGACCGCGCCGGGCGTGGCCCCCAGCCGCGCGCGCAAACGCGGCGAGATCTGAGCGAGCATCGCCTGCTGGGGCAGCGCCAACGCGCGCGCCTGTTGCGGCAGCACATCGAGCAGCCGGAGCGCCAGCGCCTCGGCCACGCCGTAGGGTCCAGGACAGCTCGCCGCGTCGACCTCGAGCACGACGGCCGGCGCGATCTGCGCGGCCAGCGCGAGTTCGCGCAACAGCCGCGAGCGGCCCATGCCGGCTTCGCCTTCGATCAGGCAGCACTGACCGCGCCCCCGCCCGGCGAGCCACAACAGCCGCGTCAGGGCGCGCCGCGCGCGCGCCCGCCCGACGAAGGCGCTGTTCAGCAAATGGGTGTGCGCTACGTCGCGCTCCGACGAGCGCGTGCCGCCGAGCAGCGCGTCGAGCCGATCGATGAGCTCCGCGGCGCTGCTGGGGCGGGCCGCTGGCGAAGGGCTCATCAGCGCCGCGATCAGCGCGTCGACCTCCGGCGGGACGCGCTCGAGCTGCGCTCGGCCGAGCTCGGCCACGCGCCGCGACGGAGGGATCGGCTCGAAGCGCCAGAGCTCGGGCAGCTCGTGCATGTCGCGCGCCGGGTAAGCGTGCAGGCCCGTCAGCAGGAAGTAAGCGACGGCGCCGAGCGCGTACAGATCGGCGCGCGCGTCGAGCGCTCGCGCGCGAAATGCCTCCGGGGGGATGAGCGGCGGCGTGCCGGCCAAGTAGTCGCACGGCCCGAAAGGCGTGAGCGTGCCGAAGTCGATGAGCTTCACGCGCCCGTCGGGCGTGCGCCACAGGTTGCGCGGACTGACGTCATGGTGGATGAGTCGATGCGCGTGGAGCAGCCCGAGCGCTTGCGCGGCGTCGCGCAGATATCCGCACGCCTCGCGCCAGGGGAGCACGCCGCGCGCGCTCAGGTCCCCGCCCGCCAAGAGCTCCATCGTGTAGAAGACGGCGCCGCCGTCGCGGCCGAAGTCGAACACTTCCACGATGCGCGGATGCTTGAGGCCGGCGAGCGCCTGGTACTCTCGCTCGAACAGCGCCATCACCTTGTTCGAGGCGTCACGATGCAACCGCTTCAACGCGAGCTGCCGCCCGCGCGCGAGGTCGGTGACGCGCAAGACCTGTCCGGCGCCGCCCCGGCCGAGCACGCTTTCGACGCGATAGCGGCCCGCGATCAGCGGATCCTGCACCGAGCACTCCTGAAGCGCGTCTCCGCCAGCTGCAGCCCCTCCGGCGCTCGCAAGCTGGGCGCCTGGCCCAATTGTAACGGGCCATAGGCGTAGCTCGTCAACGCCGGCCACGGCGAACCGCGCCTGCACCTGCCGGAGAAACCTACTCCTCGACCGCCATCAACACGACGGTGCAGTTGTCTTCTCCGCCGTGCTCATTCGCACGCTCGATCAGGCGGCGCGCGGCGTGTTCCAAGTCTCGGCTCTCCAGCGTGATGTCGCGGATCTCCTCATCGGTGAGCATCCCGCTCAGCCCGTCGGAGCAAAGTACGTAGCGATCGCCCACTTGCGGCTGGGCCGGAACGATGTCGACCGTGACCGTATCCTGCATCCCGAGCGCGCGCGTGATCACGTTCTTGGGCAGCTCCGCTTGCTGCTCCTTCGTCATATCCGGCATGACCAGCAGGTAGTCGTTCAGCAACGAATGGTCGCGCGTAAGCAGCCGTATCTCGCCGTTGCGCACCAAGTAGCAGCGGCTGTCGCCCACGTGCGCCACGTAGAGCGCCTTGCGCTCGCGCGAGAACAGCGCGCCGACCACTGTCGTCCCCATGCCGTGCACGGCGTGGTTGCTGAGGGAGGCGTCGAAGATCTGCTTGTTCGCCAGCTTGATCCCGGTGATCAGTCGGTTTTCCGCCATCGATAGGTGCGGATCGAAGTGGAACGGCCAGGTCGCGTCCTCGCTCTGCGTCGCGCGGAAGAAGGAGGCAATGGTATGCGTCGCCATGCGACTCGCCACGTCACCGGCTTTGTGGCCGCCCATCCCGTCGGCGACCACGAACAGGTCGAACTCCGGCAGAATGCAAAAGCTGTCCTCGTTATGCTCCCGTTGGAGCCCAACGTCTGATAGGCCTGCCGCGACGATGTGCATGAACTCCCGTTCCGGGCCCGAACTTTCCCACAAGCTTCACGGGTTCCGCGAAACTGTCAAGCACCCCTGTCCGGCGCAGGCGACCCGACGTGTGGCGGCTCCTGCTCTGAGCTCGGAATGCAGCTCACCTCGCACGATAGCGGCGATATTGCCCGCTCGTGCGCGCCTAGACGGCCAGCGTGGCCGGCCTCGTACCGGCGGAGCTTTCAGCCCGAACGCCGCGCGCATGCAGGCGACGCGAGCACACGGCGCTGGGCCACGACTCGGTCG
>CAZYWR010000395.1:0-4710 GCA_964651185.1 uncultured Polyangiales bacterium | reverse complement strand
CAAACCGTCGAGTTCGAGGTGAGGAAGGGCCGAAGGGGATGCTCGCCGAGCGTGTAAGTAAGGTGAGCTGATCGAGCCGCTCGACACCTCGCGCCGCGCTCCTCGCTGGAGCGCGGCGCTTTGTTTTCGGCGCCCCGCGCGCGATCGCCCGCGCCCTGGCGCGCGCGATCCGCTGGCGAGCATGCGCCTAGTTCCGATACAGTTCGGAGTCGAATAGCGCTGCCCTTCGCGACCCCCCGCGCAGGAAGAAAGAGACGAGCTCGCGCCCGCTCGCCGGCTGTTATCCTGCGTGTCTCAACCACTTTGCGCGCCGTACGCACATGAACCATTCCTCTGATCAACGCGAGCTGACACAGGCTCTCACCGCGGTCCGTCAACAGTTCTCCGACTTCGGCGCGTGGGACGCGCTCGAGGCGGACGCCGAGCGCCTGGAGGCGCCGGAGTCCGTCGCCGATCTCTACCTCGAGGCGCTGTCCGCGGACCTGTCGCCCGCCGTGCAACGCCGCCTATGCGATCGCGCGCTGCGCTTCGGCGAGGCGTGGTTCGGCGATGACGCCGCACAGATGCAGGCGCTCTTGGTCGCCGTCTTCGAGCTCGATCCGAAAGACGAAGCGATCTTCGAGCGCTTGGTGGTGAGCCTGAGCGCGGCTGGCCGCTGGCAGACGCTGCTGGAGATCCACGAATGCGCGATCGCCGCGAGCGGCGATCTCGAGCGCCGCGCCGGGTTGCTGGCCGAGGCGGTGCGCCTGACCCACGATCACGTGCACGACGACGCGCGGGCGCTGTCGCTGCTGCGCGAGCTGGTGTTTTTGCGGCCGGACGAACCCGCCGTACGCAGCCAATACGAACGGCTGCTCGAACGCGCCGGTCTCTATCACGAGCTCGTGCTTTCGCTGGGCCGCGGGCCGGCGAGCGCACGCGGACCTGCGCTCGAGGCGCGCATCGGGAGCCTGTGGCTGCGCGAGCTGGCCAGCGCCCCGCGCGCGCTCGAAGTGGCCGAGCGGCTGCTCGCGGACGATCCAAGCCAGCCTGACGCGCTCGGCTTGGCCGAAGAGATCGTGGCCTCTGACCGGGCGCCCCAGGCCACGCGGCGCGCGGCTTTGACCCTGCTGTCGGAGATGTACGGGCGCGGCGAGCGCCCGCTCGACAAAGTGCGGGTGCTGCGCGCGGGCGCGAGCCTTTACGAAGGGAGTGAGCGCGAGCGCCTCCATCGCGAGACGGCGCGTCTGCTCCATGAGCTCGATCGTCCGGCGGAAGCGCTGGTCGAGCTGGGCGAGGCGTCGCTCCGCGCGCCCGGCGACCAGGCGTTGCTCAAGGAGCTCGAGCGGGAAGCGGCGCGGGCAGATCTGTGGCCGAGCTTCGCGGCGATCCTGGAGCGGGCCGCGGTCGGGGCCGAGCCGGCGCTGCGCTACCCGCTCTTGCTGCGCGCCGCGGTCGTGCGCGCCGGTCGCCTCGGCGAGCAGGGGCGCGCCGTCGAGCTGTATCGGCGCGTGCTCGGGCAGGATGAGGCGGTCGAGGCCGCGCTCGAGGCCGGCCGCGCGCTCGACGTGATCTTCGATCAGGCGGGCGACGCGAGCGCGCGCTTGGCGGTGCTGTCGCGGCTGAGCGAGCTCGAACCCGTGCGCGAGGTGCGGCGCGAGCTGCGTGCGGCCGTCGCGCAGCTCGCGCTCGAGCTCGGCGAACGGGAGCTCGCGCTCTCGGCCTGGCGCGACCGGCTCGACGAAGACGCCGGCGATCGCGAGGCGCTCGATGGTTTGATCGCGCTCCACGCGGCGGCAGGCGATCGCGCCGCGTTGGTTTCGGCGCTGGCGCGCAGGGCGTCGCGGACGGGCGGCCCCGAGGCGGCGCGCGATTTCGCGCGCATCGCCGAGCTCTCGGCCCAGGAGCCCTGCGATCTCGACGCGGTGTTGGACGCGCTCGCCAAGCTTCACGCGCTCGCGCCCGAGCTGGGAGACGAGCTCGACGTGGCGGCGCTGCTCGAGCGGGCCGCGGAGCGCGAGAGCGCGCGCAACGCACGTCTGTCCGCGGCGCTCGGCGATGCGTACCGCGCGTTGCTCGCCGATAGCGAGCGCGCCCTGACGCACTACGCGCGCGCGCTCGCCGCCGATCCGCAGCTCGCGCAGGCGCGTGCAGGGCTCTCGGCGCTGCTCGACGACGAGCGCGTGCGGGCGCGTGCGGCCGACGTCTTGGCGGGCGCCTACGCGACCAGCGACGAGGTCGATGGGCTGCTCGAGCTCTTGCCGCATCGGCTCGCGACCGCGCCGAGCAGCGCCGAGCGCGCGCGCCTCCTGCGTCAAGCTGCGCAGCTCGAGGGCTGGCGGCGCGGCGCGCCGGCGCGCGCTTTCACGCATATGTGCGAGGCCCTCATCGAAGAGCCCGCAGACGCTTCGGGCGATCTCGAGCTGTGGCGCATGGCCGAGCAGCTCGGCGCCTGGGGCGAGCTGGCGGCGGCGCTGCGCCAGGCCGCCGAACGGCTGGAGCCGAGCTTGCCGCGCTACGCGCAGCTGCGACGCCAGGAGGGCGAGTTGTGCGAGCTCAAGCTCGCTGACCTGCCGCGCGCGTTCGAGGCGTACCGCGCCGCGGTGAGAGCCCTTCCGGCGGAGCCGGAGCTCGCGGAAGCGGCGTGCCGCAGCGCGGCCTTGCTCGGTCGCTACGGCGACGCATTTGAAGCTGTCGTCACCTTGGCGGACCGGCTGGACCAGGTCCCGGACGAGCTGCTCGGCATGCTCGAACAGCAGGCGGCGGAGAACGCCGCGTTCGCCGAACTGAGCGCGAGCGCGCGCGCCACGCTCGAGCACGCGCGCTTGAGTGCGCCCGTGCGGCGCGCGTTGCTCCTGCGGCTGGCGGA
Organism: uncultured Polyangiales bacterium; assembly: GCA_964651185.1. Taxonomy (GTDB): domain Bacteria; phylum Myxococcota_A; class Polyangia; order Polyangiales; family DASUME01; genus DASUME01. Next base: position 1,862 of record CAZYWR010000395.1, on the reverse strand, counting down.
GTGGTACGAGCAGCGCACGGGCGACCTGGACGGCGCCGAGGCGGTGCTGCTCGATGCGAGCAAGCTGGGCGGACCCCACGCAGGCATCCTGCATCGTCTGGCCGCGCTGCAGCGGCGCGCGCCGAGCCGCGCGCTGTTCGAAACCTTGCTGGCTGCGGCCGAGCTCCACGATCGCGCGCTCGCGGAGCTGTTCGAGGCGGCCGAAGTCGCGCGCACCGCGCTCGCGGATGAGGCGCTCGAGCGCGGGGTGCTCGAGCGTTTGGTCGAGCGCGGCGCGAGGCTACTGCGCGCGGGCGCACGTGGATCTGAGGCGCATGCATCCGAGCAGCTGTTGTGCGAGGCCGTGCTCCGGCTGGCGGATCGCCTCTCTGCGAGCGGCGAGGCCGAAGCGGAGCTCGCGCTCTTGCGTGAAGCGGCGAGCTACCCCGTCGCCGCCCAAGCGGCGCGCGAGTTCGCCGAGCGCGCGGCCAAGCTCGCGCTCGGACCGCTCGGCGATACGCAGCTCGGCATCGCGCTCTATCAGCGCGCGCTCGAGCTGGCGCCGGACGACCCTGCGCTGCTGGCGGCGCTCGGGGCCGAGTACGATCGGGCCGACCGGCTCGAGGATCTGGTGGCGTTACGCCGTCGCGAGCTGGCGGCCAGCGCGAGCGTCGCGCGGCGACTCGAGCTACGGCTCGAGCTGGCGCGGGTGCTCGGCATCATCGAGGCGCGCGGGGGGCGGCTCGGCACTTTGCGCGAGAACTTGCGCGAGGCGCCCGGTCACGGGGAGTCGATCGCGCTCGCCGAGCAGATCCTGCGCGCGCAGGGCGCGCTCTCCGGGCTCTATGCGCTGCTCTCGGAGCAGGCCTCCCAGCTCGAGGCGATCGGCGAAGCAGCGCGCGCAGCCGCGCTGTGGCGCCGCGCGGCGGTGCTCGCGCAGCGCGAGTTGAAGGACGGTGAGCGCGCGCTCGTCGCCTATCAGAGTCTGGCGGGGCTCGAGCACGACGAGGCGGCGCTCGAGGCGTTGGCGCGCATGCGCCTGGAGCGCGGGGAGCCGGCGCTCGCGCTGCCCTGGCTCGAGCGTATCCTCGAGGTGCGACTGCCTGCGTCGCGCGTCTCGATCCGCCTGCGGCTAGCGGGCGCCTACCAAGCCACAGGCGATCTCGACGCCGCGATCCGTACGCTGGAGGGCGGCGTCGAGGAGGCACCAGACGCCTTCGAGCTGCGCGACTTGCTGGCCGACTTGTACCTGCGTCGAGAGCGCTTCGCGCCCCTGGCCGAGCTCTTGGCAGACAGCGCGGCGCGCGCCGAAGACGACGCGCTCAAGCTCGCCTACGCGCGGCGCGCGGCCGCGCTGTTCGCGCGCGAGCTCGCGGCGCCGGAGCGCAGCGCCGAGGTGCTCGCTGTCGCCGTCGCGGCGCACCCCGAGGACCGCGCGCTCAAGCTCGATTACGCAGACGCGCTGATCGCGGCCGGGCAGCTAGACCGAGCCAAGGCGCTGCTCGAAGGACAGCTCGCTGAGTATGGCCGCAGGCGCTCTCCGGAGCGGGCGGAGCTGCATTTGCGCCTGTCGCGCGTGGCCAAGGCAGCGGGCCAAATCGAGGAGGCGCTCGACCAGCTCGATCAAGCGGCTTCGATGGATCGCTCGCACCCGGCCAGCTTGCAGGAGCTCGGGGAGCTCGCCTACGCGGCGGGGCAGCTCGAGCGCGCGGAGCGCGCCTACCGCGCGCTCTTGCTGGTGGTGCGCAAACCGTCGCTCGGGGCGGGGGCGTCCAGCGCGAGCGACTCGCGCGAGCGCGCTCACGCTGGAGCGCAGGAAACGCCCCGTCACTGGGGGGCGGCCGAAGTGCTGTACCAGCTGCACCGCATTGCGCTGGCGCTCG
>CAZYWR010000394.1:0-2422 GCA_964651185.1 uncultured Polyangiales bacterium | reverse complement strand
GCAACTCACGGGCGCGAGCCTTCTTCGATGCGCTCGACCGCGCCAATCGCTACGCGATCCTCTGGCGCGTGCAGACGGCGAAGAAACCCGAAACCCGCGCGCGCCGCATCGAGCAATTCGTCGCCCTCTGTGCGTCTGGTCAGACGCTCCACCCCCCTCCCGCGAGGGCTCGCGGAGCAAGGGAAGGTGAACGATGGTCTGCCAAACCTGCTCCGTCTGCCCAACGGACCGGGAGTTCAGCTGCAAGTCCGCACACGAACGTTGCAGGCTGCACGGCCGCCACGACCTCGCAACCGGCACTGCGGGCCTTGTCAGCTGCAACTCCTTGTTAGCCCGCCCTCTTCCGACGCCGTGGGAGCCCTGCAGGCATCTGGTCCTCCTTATCGGGAGCGACATCAGGTACCTTGGCCAGGACCCCTTTCAGCTTACGTCGCGAACCTCGGCCAGCGCGCTGCTCCAGGTACTCCTCTGTCATCAACGCGGCCAACTTCTCCGCAACCGCAGAGTTGATGAGTTGGTTGATCGAGATGCCCTCACGCTCCGCGAGCGTCTTAAGACTGCGGTGAATCGACTCCGGTAGTCGCAGGCTGAGCGTACTCATCTTCCACCTCGTAGCCGCTGAAGCATCTTCGCAGGGGTCAGGACATCGATACCAAATGCATCCACGCCGTTGAAGTCACGGACGTTGTGCGTGACTACCGCCGAACATTCGGAGGCCACCGCGAGCTCGGCGATCATATCGTCCTTGGGATCGGGGAGCATGGGACGCCAGAGGAAGAAAATCGCCTGGCGGTGTGCCAACGAGCAGATCCCATCGACGAAGTCCCGGATGTCTCGTGGCTTGAGTGGCCCGGCAACCTCGCGCAGCAAGACATCTTCGTACTCCAAAACGAGCGGAACCGACACCGCCACCTCGAAGTCGCCGTTCTGGAGGTGTTCGAGCAGAGCAAACGAAGCTGCGCGTCGGGACCGAAGGCCTGCGACGATGACGTTTGTGTCGAGCACAACCCGCAGCACGGACACATGGTATTATGCATAATACCATCGGTCCAGGGCTCGAACAACGCCGGCGGGCAGCTGCTCTGGTCGGGCTAACGGACCGGGAGTTCAGCTGCGGGCGAAGCCCATCAGCTGCAAGCCCGAGTTGGGCAGCGGCAAGCTTGTCAGACTGTACATCCAAGTGTACATTTGGAGAATGGCGAAGCGGTATTCAATCGCAGAGGCTCGTTCGAATTTGCCCAGCATCGTGGACCAGGCGGAGGCCGGCCAGGAGATCGAGCTCACGCGGCGGGGCAAACCGGTAGCTGTCGTGGTGTCACTGCGCGAGCTCGAGAGGCTTCGTGGCGGGCGTGTGCCCTTCGGCGAGGCCTACCGTCGGTTTTTGAAAGCGCACCAGCTCCGCGAGGTCGGTGCGGACGAAGACCTCTTCGCATCGGCCCGAGACCGGAATCCGGGTCGGAAGGTTTCATTGTGACCACTCGCTACCTTCTCGACACCAGCATCGTTTCCTCTCCGATCTCGAAGCAACCCAACCCCGAAGTGCTCAAGCGGCTTGAAGAGCACGGCCACGAATGCGCGATCGCCGCCCCGGTGTGGCACGAACTGATGTTCGGGTGCCAACGACTCCCACGCGGAAAACGCCGTGACGCTATTGAGACCTATCTCCAAGACGTCGTGCTGGCATCGTTTGCAGTGCTCGCGTACGACGAGGATGCGGCGCACTGGCACGGCATCGAGCGCGCGCGGCTGGAGGGCTTGGGCAAAGCAACGCCCTACGCCGACGGGCAGATCGCAGCAATCGCCTACGCGAACGAGCTGACGCTCGTGACGGCAAACGTGAAAGACTTCAGCCGCTTTAAGGGAGTCGAGGTCGAGAACTGGTCCAAACGGCGCGGCTGACGACGCTTCTGGTTCCCGTCCGCCCAACGATACTGCCGTTCAGCGGCGGGGGCGAGAGGGAGCCCGAAGAAGCGACCGACGCACCCGTCCGCTGCAACGGCCAGTTGGGCAGCCGCACGAGGCGTTTCGCGCGCCGCTGGTGCCGTAGGGTGTCCCTGCGCGCACACAGTCCTCATCATCGTGCGAAGGAGCGTATCGGATTTCTAAGTGTTACCAGTGCGACCAAACCGCCGGAGACCCGTGACGGCCAAGTCGGCGCACCGGAAGTACACTCATTCGATGTCGGAGGCCGCTCATGGCTGCGAAGACCGAGCTGATTCTCAGGTTCTCTGAGTCCGCGGAGTGGGATGCTTGGCTGGCGAGGAACCACGATCGCTCGGGTGCCGTGCTGCTGCGTATCCCCAAGCGGAAGGGGAGCGATCTGACCTACGCCCGCGCTCTCGACATAGCACTCGCGTGGGGCTGGATCGATAGCCAGAAGCGCGCGCTGGATGCCTCGGCTTGGCTCCAGCGATTTTCGCCC
>CAZYWR010000393.1:0-5446 GCA_964651185.1 uncultured Polyangiales bacterium | reverse complement strand
CGCCCCTTGACCCGATGATGCTGATGGTCACGCTGTCGGACCTGCGGGCGGCGCTGAGCTAATCGCCGGGCCGCGAGCACGATCCCGACCGCGCGGCGAAATTACCGGCGCCACGACTCGGCCGTCTCCCGGATAAGCTGGCACGAAACGCACGAGATCGCAGATGCCCTTCGAGCTCGTCGACGCCGAATGCGTTTCAGAGCGGAGCGGATCGAGACCGGACCCCGAGCGTCGCAAAATCGTAAATGTGCATTTGCGGGGTGACGCCCAGATCGTCGACGCTCTCCGAGAGCCGAAGCTGCAAGCATAGAAAATCGAAGAACGACATGCGTGCTGAGACAGATCCATATTCGTCCCTCCGGACGGCGAGGGCGATCGCGTGGGTACTGTTCCTTGGAGGTAGCACCATCACGAAGCTGTAGGATATGGATTCTCCGTAACGTACGAACCTCCGGGTCGCATCGAACTCTTGTCGAAGAGAGCCACGTCCTTACTGCAGACCTGCGTAAGATAGTTGAAAGCAATCTTCAGCAACGCTCTTCGGTCTACGCCCTCGAACGTCCACGACGTGGAAATATGCTGCCGACCACGCCTCAGGTTCACAGCCGGCGGATCATGCTCGAGCAATCTGTATCCGGCATCGCGCAAAGCGAGAGTCACTTGCTGAACATCTCCTGTCCCGCGAACTTCGGCGCTGTTGCTCAGACACCCGTTTGGCAGCTTGGTGGGCGCCGGAAGCTTGTTCAGCAAGTACGTATGACGTTCTCCCTCGTTGTCGGTGAAAACAACCTGCGGCAGCTCTTGGAAGCGCAACGAGTTCTGCTCGACCATCGGGGCAACCAAAATCGCTCTCTCAGGGCCGGACGCGTACCGTGCTTACGACACGGGTTCGTTTGCCGACCGACTTATACTCCGAAGTTGGCTTTACTCCGAGCAAGAACCGCGCAAAGCCGACCCCAGAATCGCGGAGCAATGTCCGGTCTAGCGTTTTGGCAAACTCACCGTTGCACGCCGCGCACACCTGGCGCTCCGCGAGAGTAAGCGCATCGGCGAATCCGCCGAAGCCCTTGAGCAAGACGTGTTCCTTGTTGAACGCCGCAGCCGGTTTGCTCGCAAGGCAATAGACGGAAGGGATGCTTCTGGCTCTCTTCCTCGACGGCTAACACTTCATCAGTGGCCCGTGTGGGATCGTGTTGAAGTAGTCAGCCAGATCGGCGTCCACGACCTCGGTGCGTCGGTACTGTGCCAAGTGGAAGTACACGCGACGCAGCGCCATCTTGGCGTCGACGTTCGGGCCGAAAGCCATACTGCTGTTGAGGCAGATCGGCTTCAAAGATCGGAGTGAGCACGAGCGCAACGGCAGCCTGTACCACCCGGTCCCGAATCGTCGGAATGCCGAGCGGTCGGTGGCCACCATTGCTCTTGGGAATCCAAACACGAAGAAGGGGCATCGGCGCGTACTGCTTCGCCCGTAGCTCCTCCTGGAGGCGACCGAGCCAGGCATCTACGTCCTCGGCTTCGACGTCTATGAAGCGGACCCGATCGACGCCGGCTACGCCGCCGTTCGCACGGCAGCGCTTCCAGGCCTTTCGGAGAACGTCTTCACGGCACACCTTGTCCCAGAGCGTGTAGAAACGACAGCTCGGTTCGGCCTTAGCTTTTCACGTGCAGCGTCGTCTGCAACTTCTGAACCTTCGATGGGGTTGTTAGGCTCACGCCAATCTCCCTGGATCTTGTCGCTTGTTCCGCTTCGATACGATCAGGGCTCCTTCCCTCCACCGGCGTTACCCGGCTTCGCCAGTACTACGAGCCCATCCGCCACCTACGCGGCCGGCGCCATCCCTCGCGGGATCGCCGTTGATCGCCGCCGCCACGCGAGCGATCACCTTCGTAGGCTTCTCCTGTTCCGCATTCGCCCATGCCATGCGTGCTGTCGTCACTACCCCGGTGGGCCCCGGCTGCATGTCGCTCACGATGCCGAAGACGGCGGACTTCCCCGTTATTATGGCGGGTCGTCGCCCACGATTACCTTTCGGGGCCTGCTCAACGTTCACTCGCGTTACGGCCCGCATGGCGCGCTGACCCTCGAAGGGGGCCGTTTCCCGAAGTGCTTCAACTCATTCGTTACCTCCTGAGCCGCCTCGGGTGATTCCGGTCGGAGCGACAGCTAACCGGCTTGGACTTGCACCAAGGAAGCGAATGCGATTTTCCAGGACACACACAACAACTGGTGCGAGCGCGAGCTCCGCCGGCAAGCTCTCGGCAGGAAGAACTGGCTCTTTGTCGCCACCGACGAAGGAGCCAAGCCAAGTGGAACGCCGTCTTCGTCTCGCTTATCGCGAGCTGCGAGCTGCACAAGCTCGAACCGTGGGCCTATCTGCGCGACCTCCTCTGCCTTCTGCCCAGCTGGCCTAATAGCCGTATCCTCGAGCTCGCCCCGAAGCATCGGCGCGAGACCCTGCAGAAGACCGACGCTCAGCAACGGCTCGCCGCCTACAAGCTCCGCGACGTTTCGCTCTCGGCTGAACCCAGCAATCACGACGACGAAGCTACGCGAGCGGCCGGCTGATCGCCACGACGCGGATCACCGTACGGATATGAAAGAGTCGCGATACCTGAGGCAGGTGCCGACGGCCACTCCGTATCCTCGCGGAGGCATGCCGGTCGCTTGGGTAAGTCTCCTGGCTCATGTGATCCAGCTCGGACATATCGTCCGCGATATCGCGTCTGCGCGCCGAGGTTAAGGCGGCCACGGTCGCGATCGGAGGCGGAGCGCGCGGCCGGCAATGCGGACGCGGACTTTGCGCGTACATGGCCGCGCACGGGCGGCGGGCGCTCCGTACGCGCGCCGAAGCACGCTGCGCCGACGTGGCTTTGCGCCCCTGGCGTCGCTGCGGCTCAAGGGATCAAATCCGCAGCGTCCCTGGGCAGGATGACGTTGGGCTGCATCGCGGACGGAGGTGGATACAGAATACCCTGCACGCTGGAATAGATGGTTCCGACGCTCGGCAGGGAAAACGTCGCCAGCAAATCTCGGACGGCCACGCTGCCGACGCTGAGGTCGGTGATGGTGAACTGATGGGCCGTCACGGCAGTGGTGATCGCGTTCGAGATCGACACGATGATCCCGAGCCGTTGTAGCGCATGCCCCCCGCCGACCCCGATCGCGGCCGTTTGCTCCGGGACGGACGCGGGCATGGATTCGGCCGCCGTCGACGTCCGAACCAGGTTGCTGACATCAGTGAGCTCCGGCAGCCCCCGCCAGCGAGCGACCTTACCGTCGACCGAGACTCGGTTGCCGATTTCGACGGCATCGTCGATCGCGTTGTCCGCGCCCGTCGCGACGAAGAGCGCGGAAAAGTCCGGGCCGGTGTAGTCGGGATCGCTCTCTTTGACCTGCACGAAAAAGCCGTCCGACAGCTTGGCCGTGACCAACGCGTGAACGATTTTGACCTCTGTATCCAAGGGAACCGTTCCGTCGCCGACGCTGTAGATCGAGACCGGACACGGTGCTCCCTCGGGATTGGCGTCCATCGGGCACGTGTCGCAAGCATCGCCTGCCCCGTCGCCGCCCCCATCTCCTTGGTCAGGGTTGAAAACCGCCGGACAGTTGTCCAGAGCGTCCGTGATCCTGTCGCCGTCCGCGTCGTCGGGTGTGACCTGCATACACTCCGATGTGTCGAAGGCCGAGCACCCGGCCTCGCAACGCAGGACTCCGCCCGTATAGCCGCGCGCTACACAATCGTTGCCGTTCAAGTTGGCGCCGTCGCAGAGCTCGCCCGCTTCGATGGTGCCGTTGCCGCACGAGCCGGGCTCGCAGACGTAGAAGCTGCTGGTCACCTCGGCTGCCTCGAGCATCCCGCTGCGGTTCGTGTCCGTGCCGAGCTCGATGCGCGTTCCGCCGTGCGCGCAGTTCGGGCCGCTCGGTTCGGCCGTCGAGATCGCGAGCGCTGGCGCGCCGTCGGGTCCCGCAGGGCCTTGCGGACCTGCGGGACCTTGCGCGCCTGCAGGACCTTGCGCGCCTGCGGGACCTTGCGCGCCTGCGGGACCTTGCGCGCCTGAAGGACCTTGCGCGCCCGCGGGGCCTTGCGGGCCGGGCGCTCCCGCCGTGCCGGTGGCGCCTGCCGGCCCCGTCTCACCGCGCGGCCCTTGTGCGCCTGCCGGCAGCGCGACTTGCGTCCACTGTTTGCCCACGCAAGCCCAAAGCGTCGAGGTCGCGTTGGCGTACGCAACCTCGCCCAGGTCATCTTGGCTGCACTTGATCTCGCGCCAGCTCCCGCTCTTGCACGCCCACAAACCTGGCGGCGAATCCGTGTGGGCGACCGTACCGTTCAAGGCCGTGCCGCACTTCGGGAGGTTGGCCGCCGTCGCCACGGTGAGCGCGACCGAGTAGCTGGCTGGCCCGTTCGCTGGCGTGGAAGCCGGTTCTGAATCGCAGCCGAACAACGCGGCGCACACCATGGATAACAGACAGCCGGAGCGTGCGATCTGACTCATCTAACCTCCGGCCGCGATGATACGCGGCGCGTGCAGTGGGTCAACTGTCCCCGGCCGCTGCGGCGAGCAGACGCGCTCGGAGTCGTAGCGGCCGTGTTACAGCTACTACTCGGTAGAGCACTCGATTCGGCTGAGATCCCCGAGCGGCTCGCGCCCGAGCGCTCTCGTGATGGCCGTCGCTCCCGCACCGTGGGCCACGCGTAGTCCAGATCACCCATTTGCTGCCACGTAATCTACGCGCTCACTCGCGAAGGCGGCGCGTACGCCTATCCCGACGCGGCCAGCGCCTCTTCGGAGGTCAGCACGCGCACTCCGTGGCGCAGCAGTTGACCCAAAGTTCCACCGTCGTACCGTCGCTCAGCTCCCAGATCACCGCGCTCACGCTACCTGCACACGACGCCCGTCGAGGCTCACGTACACCTCGATCTCGCCGCCTAGGACCGGGCTAAACGTTAATGAGAGGGATGTCTCTGGGAATCCAGCGAGTCGACCGATCGAAGTGGGCGACACCGTGATCGCAGCATCGGATCTTGCAGACTACGTGACCGCCCGTGCGAGCTCGAATGGCGAGAAGGCTTAGCAGAGCCGCCTAATAACTAGGGTTGCAGCAGACAAGGCCCGCGGTGCCGAATGCTCAGATTGGCGGAACGCAGTCCAGGGGGCTGCGGCTATACTGCTGGGAAGTGAGCGAAGCGGGCCTCGCAGCTGAACTCCCGGTCCGTTGGGCAGACGGAGCAGGTTTGGCAGACCATCGTTCACCTTCCCTTGCTCCGCGAGCCCTCGCGGGAGGGAGGGTGGAGCGTCTGACGACCAGACGCACAGAGGGCGACGAATTGCTCGATGCGGCGCGCGCGGGTTTCGGGTTTCTTCGCCGTCTGCACGCGCCAGAGGATCGCGTAGCGATTGGCGCGGTCGAGCGCATCGAAGAAGGCTCGCGCCCGTGAGTTGC
>CAZYWR010000392.1:0-6428 GCA_964651185.1 uncultured Polyangiales bacterium | reverse complement strand
TCGATGTCGTCGCGTTGATGCTGGACGGGATCCATGTCGCGAATCACGCGGTCATCGTGGCCCTCGGCGTCGATGCGAAGGCGAACAAGCACGCGCTCGGGCTGTGGGTCGGGTCGACGGAGAACAAGGCGGTGTGCACGTTGCGCAGGTCGGCGAAAGTGGACAGCTGAATCGGCGCATCGTGGACACCAGGGTCGGTCATCGTGAACGGAGCGAAGCGACGCATGGCATCTGGTCGTTGGGTTAGTGGTTGCTCTCCTTGCGCCGGGATGGTCCCTTGAGTTCAATCTTGTAGGCGTTGTGGACCAGTCGGTCCAGGATGGCGTCGGCGGCGGTCGCATCCGCGATCCACTCGTGCCACTTGGCGACGGGCAGCTGGCTGGTCACCACGGTGCTGGACTTGCCGTAGCGGTCCTCGAGGACTTCGAGCAGGTCGTTGCGCTGGGGCTCTTTCACGGTCCCGAGGCCGAGGTCGTCCAGCACGAGCACATCGGCCTGGGCGAGCCGCCCGAGCGTGCGTGCATAGGTCCCGTCCGCCTTCGCCAGCGCGAGCTCCTCGAAGAGCCTTGGCACGCGGCGGTAGATGACTCGCAGCCCGCGTCGGCACCCCGCCTGGCCGAGAGCGCTGGCCAGATAGCTCTTGCCGACCCCGGTCGCGCCGGTGATCAGCACGTTCAGGTGCTCGGCCACCCAAGCGCAGGTACCGAGCTGGCGCACCATGGCCTTATCCAGGCCACGGACGGTGGCAGTGTCGACGTCTTCGATGCACGCTCCGGCGATCCGGAGCTGAGCGTCTTTGAGCAGCCGCGACAGCTTGCGGTTGTGGCGAGCGAGGTACTCGACGTCGACCAGAAGGCCGAAGCGTTCGTCGAAGGTCAGCTCGCCCAGCTTCGGGTCTTTGCCCTGCGCTTCCCAGGCGTCGGCCATCGCCGACAGGCGTAGTTTCATCAGCTTCTCTCGGGTCGGTTCATGCAGCATCTTCTCTCCTCGGTTTCAGTGGAAGTAGCCAGGTCCGCGCACGTTCTCGTGGGCGATCCCGGAGTCCTGGGGGACGGTGTCGTCCGGCGTGGCGGCGCCCTGCTCGCGGCCCAGGCGCAGCAGACGCTCGACTGGTTTGTATGAGCGCGCGCCGAAGCCGAGGGCGCGCTCGCACGCGCGCTCTGTGCGCTCGGCGCCGTACTTCTCGCCGACTCGCTGAAGTCCTCGCGCTGATCGCCAGCCCTGCTCCTGCACCGCGTTCGACGTGACGATGCGCTCGACCATCGCCACCGTGCACGGGCCGATCGTCTGGGCCCACGCCAGCACATAGGAGAAGCACTCAGCGTGCTGCCGATGCCCTTCAGGCATGTGTGCCCGGTCCGTGGTGTGCTTGAACGGAACTTCGCTGCGCGCATGCGACGCCACACGCCTGCCGTGAAAGAAGATCTCCACCGTGTGGCGTGTCACCCGCGCCTCCACGTATTCGCCCCGAAACTGATGCGGCGCGGAGTAGAAGTGATTCAAGACCTCCACGTGGTAGTCATGGTTCACGCGCGGCTCGAGCCATTCGGAGACCTCGAACTGGTCCTGCGGAAGCGGCTTGAGCAGCGGCTGGTCGACACGCTCGAACAGCTCGCGTCGCGTCGCGCCACCGTACGTCTTCATCGGCCGGGCATTCAGCTCCGCGACCAGCTCACAAATGCGCGCGTTCAACGCCGACAGCGAGAAGAACGTCTCGTTGCGCAGGCGAGCCAAGACCCACCGCTGCGCCACCTGCACCGCCACTTCGACCTTGGCCTTCGCGAAAGCGGTCGACTGCACGTGATCCGCGAGATGAGAGCAAAGTGCGTGTGACGCATCCGTTTCATCCACTGCGCGGTCGAGAGTTCGAGCTGGTCGATCGTAGGCGGACCTGGGGAGAGGATCGCGTTTACTATCAAGACGGCGATGATCTGAAGCGAATGCCGACGTCATGGACGAGTGCGGCGGACGTAGACCCGTTCGTCAAGCTGTCGGCTGGCCGCTCGCTGTTCCGGGTCGAGGATCTGATCGCGCTGGTTGAGCTGATCGCGCGCGAACAAGCGGAGCAGCCACGACGTCGCGGGCGTGTGTCAAGGAAATGATGCCGCATGTGGAAGGTAAATTATGTCGGAGCCATCTGCGCTGGGTCGCGCGCCGGCCGGCTTTGTTCTCATGCGCGAGAGATGCATGGACAAATTCAAAGACACCTCCTCGGCCTCGGGCCCTCAAATACTTGACGGGCGATCGCGATTGGCATATTTATCATTACACATCGCCAGGCCATGTCGCCCCGCAAGCCCGACCCCAAGCTTTCCACGCTCGCTGCTCACGGCACGCTCCATCCGCGTGCCCGCGATGTAAGGGACGCGTCGTTCGTCGACAGCGAGTTTTTCGACCCGCGCGATCTGGTGCAGGTGAAGTACGAGATGCTGCGCCGAGTGCGATCGGAGGGGCAGGCGATTGCCGAAGTGACGGAGCGCTTCGGGCTGTCGCGGCCAACGTTCTACAAGGCGCAATCCGATTTCGAGCGCGAGGGCATAGCTGGCCTGTTGCCCAGCAAGCGCGGCCCTCATGGCCCGCACAAGCTGACATCACAGGTGATGGCCTTCATCGCGCGCGTGGTCGCGAGGGAGCCAGAGCTCGATGCGCCCACGATCGCCGAACACGTCGAGCGCGAGTTCGGCGTACACGTACATCCACGCTCGATCGAGCGCGCGCTGGCGCGTTCGAAAAAAAAACGGCAGTGACCAGCGCGAACGGTGCCATGCATAAGGCACCGAGCATTCCGCGCGAGCTTGTCGACGCGTACGAGCGACTCCGCGACGCCGCCACCGGATCGCGCGACCTCGCCGATCTGCAGGGCCTCGGGGTCTTGGTCTGCAAGGGCATGGCGGCGTGGATGCAGGCGTACGCAGTCGTGCCTACGGCGGCGCAGCCGAGCTCACACGACGACGCTCGCGCTCCGATGCTGCCGCGGACGCATCGCGATGTCGTCGACGTGCTGGCAGCGATGGTCCTCAAGAACGAAACGGAGGTGACCGTATGATGAGTCGCGAGACGAACTCGAAGATCGAAGCCCGCCATCTCAAGGGCAATGCCTATCTATACGTTCGCCAGTCGACCCTTCGTCAGGTGTTTGAAAACCAGGAGAGCACCAAGCGCCAGTACGCTCTGCGCCAGCGCGCGATCGCACTCGGCTGGCCGATTGAGCGCATTGTCGTGATCGACAGCGACCTCGGCCAGTCGGGTGCATCCGCGATCGATCGTGAAGGCTTCCAGCGCCTCGTCACCGAGGTCAGCATGGGCCGCGCCGGGATCGTGATGGGTTTGGAAGTATCGCGGCTCGCGCGCAACTCGACTGACTGGCATCGGCTGCTCGAGATTTGTGCGCTCACGAATACGCTGATCCTCGACGAGGATGGCGTATACGATCCGGCGCACTTCAACGACCGCCTGCTGCTCGGCCTCAAGGGCACCATGAGCGAGGCCGAGCTTCACGTGCTGCGCGCTCGGCTACGCGGCGGCATCCTGCACAAGGCCAAGCGCGGTGAACTTGAGATGAGACTGCCGACGGCTTCGTCTACGACGTCGACCAGCACACACTCCTCGATCCAAACAAGCGCATCCAAGAGGCGATTCGTATGCTGTTTCGAACGTTCCGCCGTACTGGTTCGGCGACTGCGACCGTGAGGGCGTTCCGCGAGCGCAAGCTGCAATTCCCCCGACGCGCGTATCGGGGTCCACACAAGGGCGAAATCCTCTGGGGCGAGCTCTCACATTCGCGCGCGCTGTGGATACTGCACCATCCGCGCTACGCCGGTGCGTTCTGCTTCGGCCGAACTAGGCAACGCAAACATCCTGATGGGCGGCATGTCTTTGAGCGCCTGCCGCGCGAGCAGTGGGCGGCGTTCCTGCCGGGAGCGCACGAAGGCTACATCACGTGGGAAGAGTTTGAGCACAACAGCCGTCGGCTGCGCGACAACGCGCAGGCTATCGGCGCCGATCGCAAGAATGGTCCGCCGCGCGAAGGGCCCGCGCTCCTGCAGGGCCTGGCGATCTGTGCCGTGTGCGGCGACCGGATGACGATCCGCTATCACGTCGCGGGCGGTCTCCGAGTCCCTGACTATCTTTGCCAGCGCCGTGGTATCGAGCGCGCCGAGTCCGTCTGTCAGCAGATCCACGGCGGCTCGATCGACGACGCGATCGGCAAGCTGCTCGTTGAGACCATTACGCCGGTCACGCTCGAGGTCGCGCTCACCGTACAGAAGGAGCTGGAGGCGCGCGTCGACGAAGCGGAACGTGCACGCCGCCGGGAAGTCGAGGGCGCGCGATACGATGCCGAACTCGCGCGCCGACGCTACATGAAGGTCGATCCGGACAATCGCATGGTGGCCGACACGCTCGAAGCCGACTGGAACGCGAAACTTCGGGCGCTTTCCGACTCCCAGGATCGACTCGAAGAGCATCGCAAGATCGATCGCAGCCTTGACCAGCAGCAACGAGCTCGCATCCTCGCCCTCGCCACCGACTTCCCTCGATTGTGGAGCGATCCGCGCACGCCCGATCGCGAGCGCAAGCGGATGGCGCGGCTACTCATCGAGGACGTCACCTTGCTGAAGACCGAGGTCGTCACCTTGCAGATCCGGTTTCGCGGCGGTGCAACGCGCACGCTTGCGGTCCCGCTGCCCAAGCCAGCGTGGATGATGCGGCAGACGTCGCCCGAAGTCGTCGCTAAGATCGATCGCCTCCTCGAGGACTATACCGACGCGGAAATCGCCGCGCTGCTCAACGAGCGTGGCTTGACCTCCGGTGCGGGCAAACCACTCCACGCGCTAATCGTCGCGAGGGTCCGACGCGAATACGGCCTGGTCGATCGATACGATCGCCTTCGCAAGCGCGGTCTTCTCGACGAGAGCGAGATCGCCAAGCGCCTCCACGTTGAGCCATGTACGATCAAGGTCTGGCGACGAGCTGGTCTGCTCGTAGCGCATCGCTACAACGACAAGGGCGAATGTCTCTACGAGCGGCCAGCCGCCGATGCGCCGACAAAGTACAAGCATCAGGACAAGACGCGCGGAAGGCGCGCGCCTTGCTCAGCAACCGACACTCGATCCAACTGACGAGGTGCAATATGAAGCGTAGCCCTTGTCGCGCGGCTTGCCGGGCCGTGCAGGCACGATCGCTGTGCCGTAATGACGCGCCCAGTCCGCGTACGAGCACGTGATGCCTGGCTCGTAGCGGCACGGCGACCTCACCGCGCTGCGCAGCTGGTCCGGCACGTACACCGCGTTCACGCCGCCGAAGAACTCCACCGCGCGCATGTGCGAGCCGAGCCAATCCTCGATCCGCTGGGTCAGCGTCGCCTCCGCGAACGTGTAGTTCGACGCGCCCTGCGCCGCGACAAACAGCTCCGCCTCGATCCGCTCGCCCGTGCTCGGGTCGATGAAATGCGGCTTCTTGCCCGAGTAGTCGACGAAGACCTTGTCGCCGGCTTGGTGCGTTTGCCGCATGTAGATCGGCTTCTTCGCAACCCAGCGCCGCAGCACCTCGCAGAAGGACGTGTACGCGTACCCATCCGGATGCTCCGCGAGGTACTCCAGATGCAAAAGCTCCAGCGTCACACCCGGACGCTGAAGCTCCGTGTACATGTACACAGGGTCGGGCTGCGGACGCGCAGCCCCGGGCCGGCTCGCACCCGTCCCGTACAGCCGCTGCTCGAGTTCCTCGTCGCTCAGCGCGCAGATCTGCTCCCAGTCGAGCCCAGCCTTACGCGCGCGCCCCACGGCCTTGTCGACCACGCCTGTGCTCGCGCCGACGCTCGCCGCCGTTTCCCGGACGCTCCGGCTCTGCGCCCAGCGCAGTCGCAGGATCTCTCTCGTCTTCCTCATTGGCAGTCGCTCCTTCGCCATCCGGGGACCCTCCTCAGGTCCTCCGGGCATGACGACCGCGATGCCCTACGTCACCGTCTCGACCGTGATCCGCCCCCGCCTCAGCGGCGGCCGATCTCGCTGTCCACGCTACCGATCTCGCTGTCCACGTGGCCGATTTCGCCGTCCACGACGGCGATCTCAGCGTCCACAATGGCCCGATCTCGGTGTCCACGTGGCCGATCTCGCTGTCCACAATGGCCCGATCCAGGTGTCCACAATGCGCCGATCCGCGCGTCCACGATGGGCCGATGCGCGCACCAGGCACGGAACTCGTCCATCACGTGCTCGGTGGCCTTGCTGATGAGTTCGTGGGAGACGTCGGTGCCGTAGAGCTCGCGCAGGTGTGCCGAGATGTCTCGCGTCGTCATGCCCCGCGCGTACAAGGCCAGCACCTTCTCATCGAAGCCCTCCAGGCGGCGCTGATGCTTAGCGACCAACCGCGGCTCGAACGTCCCGTCGCGGTCACGCGGAATCTGAATCGTCACGCTGCCGGTTTCC
>CAZYWR010000391.1:0-2143 GCA_964651185.1 uncultured Polyangiales bacterium | reverse complement strand
CAGCCGGTGGACGCCGGTCCGGGTTTCGCGCCCTGACGCCGGGCCTCACGCCGGGCTCGTTCAGCGGCGCTCGCTCGAGGTTTCGAGCGAGGCAGTCCAAAGGCCCGTCGAGGGCGCCTCGCGCTCGTGCTCGCGCGGCAGCGGCGTGGGCACCGACCATTGCCTGCGCCAGCTCAGATCGAGCACGATCCACAACACGATACAGGCTTCCATCTCGCTCGAGGGAAACAGCAGCAGGTTGCCGAGCAGGATCAGCAGCACGCCAAAGCCCACTTGGCTCGGCAGGCAACGGTGCAGCCAGTGCGGCTTGCGCGGCTCCGCGATCGGCGCCTTCCACACGGCGCCGAGCAGCGCCGCGATGCCGCCCACGATCAGCAGCACGCCGATGCGATCGCCGAGCGGCTGCGGCGAGCGAGCCATGTAGATCGCGGCCGCGACGTAGCTCGCCGGCAGCCACAGCGACGAGGCGACGCCGCCCGCGCGGCTCAAGTTCCAATCGAAGAGCCAGGCCGCGAGCTCGTCGTCGAGCGCCGCGAGCGATTTGCGGTCGTGCATGCGCTCTTTGAGCTCGTTGCGCAGACGCCGCTCCGCGCCGCGCAGCGCCCAGCGCGCGGGCGCGGCGCTGCTGCGGAAGAGCTCCTCGCGCTCCTGGGTGACGTACGCGCGCTGATCCTTGCTCGGCAGCTCGCTCGGACGCGCGTCGATGCGCCACAAGTCGAGGCGCTGCTTCAGCCGGAAGTAGCTCGCGCTGATCTTGCGATGTGCCTCGGCTTGCTCGGCGTCTCCCAGGTTGGCCTGCACCGCCGTCAACACCGGCGCGAGAATGGCGAGAAACGCGACCACATACGGGAGCGCCTGCCACGGCGGCGCCACGGCCGCGAGATTGAACCCCTTCCCCGCGGCGGCAAACATCGCCGTCCCCACCGCCGCCGACGCCATGGTGGCGGCCAGGCCCACGCCCGTACGGCGACGGCGGTGCCAATCCGCCGACAGCTCGTGCGCCACCGCACGCACCGCGACGTCGCACCAGAGCTCGTCCAGCCACGCCATGAACCCCGCCCGCTCTGCTTCTTGTTCGCCCGGACTCGCCAGCGTTTTCATGAGCCGGTCCTCCTGGTTGGCGCGCGCGTCCAGCGCGGTCTGGCGACCTTCCCTTCCGCTCGGGGCGCGCTCGCGACACTACTATGGGTGAACGGGAGGATATTCCCGCTGCGCGCAGCGGAGTCATACTTTCGCGGACGCGCAAACGAACGCAGCTTACGCTCGCGCCGCTCGCCGTCGAGCGCTCGCGGCGCTCAACTCTGCTCCGCGCGCGTCCTGCCCCGCGGAAGTGCCGCGCCGCGCCACACGGCCTCGCTTTTGCGGCTATCTCCCGCAGGGCGCCCGACCCGCGGGAAGTCTCCGTCGCCGACGCGGGACGATACGCGCATCGCCTCCGGGCGGGCTCACGCGATGATCACGCGCACGGGCCTGCGATCGTCACGCGCAGTCCCGACGGCATCTCGCGCGCGAAGGTGAGCGTGTATTCGAGCCGGCGGCACACCTCGTGCGTGATCGCGAGTCCGAGGCCTCGGCCCCGCGGATCCTGGCCCTCGGCGGCCGGCGCGCGAAAGCGGCGCTCGAACAGCCGTGGCAAGTCGCTGGGCGCGACGCCGGGACCGTCGTCGATCACAGTCAGACGAAAGCCGCTGGGCACGCGCTCGAGCAGCGCCGCGACGCGCCCGCCCGCGCTCCCGTGAACGACCGCGTTTTCGACGACGTTGGCGACGGCCTGCTCGAGCGCGATCGGATCGGCGGCCACGAACAGCGGCTCGTCGGGGACGGCGAATTCGAGCGACATGCCCTTCTGCTCGGCCAGAAAGCGCAGCCGCAGCACCGCGCGCTCCACGGTCTCGCTCAGCGAAGCGCGCGCGCGCGGCGGCGGGTTCCAGCTCTCGCGCAGCTCGCTCGCGAGCCGCAGGTTGCCGATCAGCCCTCCGACGTACACGACGTCTTCGAGCGCGCGCGCCAAAAGGTCCGGCAGCGCGGCCTGATCGCCGGGCCGCGACGCCTCTTGCAGCGCGAGCTGGAGCGACGCGATGGGCGTGCGAATGTCGTGCGCGACGTCGGCGATGTGCTCTTGCAGCTCGCGGCGGCGGCGTTC
>CAZYWR010000390.1:0-3189 GCA_964651185.1 uncultured Polyangiales bacterium | reverse complement strand
CAGGCGCACGAGCTGGTACGCGGTCGCGCTCGGCAAGGGCGCGAGCCCGCGCGCGCGCAAGAGCTCGGCGATGGCGGCGCGGTCTTCACGCAAGCGGCGCCAGCTAGCGCGCACGAACTCGCCCTCGCCTGCGCTCGCTTCGAGCGCGGCGAGCGCCGGGGTGGAGGTGGCCCAGGTGGGGCGCGCCGCTTCGATGCGCCGGATGAAGTGCGGCGCCCCCGCGCACAAGCCGATGCGCAGGCCGGGACACGCGAACTCCTTGGTCAGCGAGCGCACGACCACGACGTTGTCGGGCAGTTGCGCGCGCGCGTCCTCTTCGTGATCGCTCAGGGCCACGAAGCTCTGATCGAGCACCACCACGAGCTCGCGCAGTTCCATCGCCAGGGCCGCGATCGCCGCGATCGGCAGGCGTTCGCCGGTCGGGTTGTTGGGGGAACACAGATAGAGCGCGCGCGCGCCGCGCGCCCGCCTCGCCAGCTCGCGCAGATCGTGGCGATACGACTCCGCGGGCGCGTACGCGCGCTCTACACGCGCTCCGGCCTGCGCCGCCGCGACCGCGAACTCCGAAAACGTCGGCTCGGCGATGAGCACGCGTGCGCCCGGCGCGAGCAGCGCGCGCGCGATCGCCCAAAACAGCTCGTTCGCCCCGTGTCCGACGGCGATCTGCTCGGAAGCCCGCCCGAGCGCTCTCGCCCACGCCGCGCGCGCAGCCCCGGCTTCCGGATCGGGATACGCGTCGAGCGGAGCCGCCCGCGCGGCCGCCTCGACCGATGCGCACGGTCCGTAGGGGTTCACGTTGACGCTGAAGTCGACGATCGAACGCGGATCCACCCGGAGCGCGGCGAGCTCCCGCGCATCGACCCCGCCATGCACCCGCCCCTGCCCGCCCCCACGCGCGCCCTCACGCACGCCCGCGCTCTCACGCGCGCGCTCGCCCTCACGCACGCCCGCGCTCTCACGCGCGCGCTCGTCCTCACGCACGCCCGCGCCCCCCACGCGCTCGCTCGCTCTCACTCTGACTCGGCGTCCACGTTTCGCCCCGCTCACGCACGCCCCGCCTCCACCCCCCATAACAACGCGGCGAACCCCATCCCCGCCAGCGCACCCGCCACGCGCACGAGCCGGATCGCGCGCCGCAGCGCGCGCACGTCGGGCGCCCCGAGCTCGGCGCCGAGCACGTACGCATAGCGCGTGTCGATCCCCACCTCGAGCAACCCCGCCGCCCTCGCCAAGGGCCAGCCGGCGTTCGGGCTCTCCGTGGCGGTCCGGTCGCGCCAACATACGCGCGCGCCGCGCCGCGCCGAAAGCCCGAGCAGCGCGCCCGCTGCACCCAGGCAGAGCGCGGTCAGGCGCGCGGGCACGAGGTTGAGCAGGTCATCGAGCCGCGCCGCGAACTTGCCCAGGTACTCGAAGCGTCCGCGATAGCCGACCATGGCATCGAGCGTGTTCGCAGCGCGATAGAACACGGCGCCCGGTACACCGGCGAGCGCGAAGTAAAGGAGCGGCGCCACCACGCTGTCGCTCGCGTTTTCCGCGAGCGACTCGATCGCGGCACCGGCCAGCTCGCTCGGCGAGAGCTCTGCGGGATCACGGCTGCACAAGCTGCGCAACGCGCGACGCGCACGCGCGAGATCGCTCGCTTCGAGCGCGCGCGCCATCTCCTCGCCCGCGGCACAGAGCCCTGACAGCGCGAAGCAGCTCCAGAGCAGCAGCGCTTGCAGCATCGTCGCGACCACGACATGCGCCGCGGTCGCGCGCACGAGCAGCGCGGCGAGCAGCGCAAAGCCGGCGCTCACGAGGGATGCGTACAACGCGCCGAGCGCCAGCTCGAGCGTGCGTCCGCGCGCGCGCAAGGCGGTCAACGGCGCGATCGCGCGGCCCATCCACACGACGGGATGGAGCGCCCGGGGCGGCTCGTGCAGCGCACTGTCGAGCGCGAAGGCTGCGCCGAGCACGAGCGCCGGATCAGCCACGCGGCGCCACGAGCTCGATGGGCCCCGGCCGGAGCCGCAACAGCTGTCCCATCACGGCGAAGTAGAGCTCGTGGGCCAGCGCGGCGAGCCCCTGGTGCGCGGTGCCGGCGACATCGCGAAAGATCCGCCCTAGCGCCGACTCGGGCACCACGCCCATCCCGACCTCGTTGCTCACCACGATCACGTGCGCCGCGCCGCGCGCGAGCTCCGTGCACAGCTCGCGCACGCGCTCCGCGATGGCAGCGCGCTCGAGGCCTGCGAGCAGCAGGTTCGCGAGCCAGAGCGTCAGGCAGTCGACGACGACCACATCGCTGTCCTGGCTGGCCGCGCGCAGCGCGGGCACGAGCGCGCGCGGCGCCTCGACCGTGCGAAAGGCCGCTCCGCGCTCCGCGCGATGGCGCTCGGCGCGCTCGCGCATCTCGTCGTCGAGCGGCTCGGCGGTGGCGATGAAGACGCGGCGCTCTCCGAGCTGGCGCGCGCGCGCCAAGGCGTAGGCGCTCTTGCCGGAGCGCACGCCGCCGCCGATCAAGATGAAGCGCCCGCCGTGCTGCACGGCCGCCGTGTACGCCCTGGCATCTCGCGACGCAAGGCGCGTAAGCGCGACGCGCGCGGACCGCTCACGACAAGAGTGGCAAGCCGAGCAGCGTGCCTAGCTCAGCCAGCTCGATCGCTGCGCCGTAGACGTCGCCCGTCAGGCCGGAGAGGCGCCGCTGCACGTAGAGAGCGAACGCGAGCGCAGAGAGCGCGCCGGCCGACGCGGCGAGCAGGATCGATGGGCCGAGCAGCCAAGCCCAAGGCGCGAGCGCGGCGGCGCCGAACCACAGCGCTCGCCCGTGCGATCCCCCGACGAACGGGCTCCCCAGGCCCTCGCTGCGCGCGTAAGGAAAGAGCGCAATCAGCAGCGTGCACGAGAAGCGCGCGGCGACCGGCGCGATGAGCCACGCCCGCGAGGCCAGCGCGAGCGCGCTCTCGAGGGCCGCCCACTTGAGCGCGATCACGAGCACCAGCGCGACCGCGCCGTGCGCGCCGATGCGCCCGTCGCGCATGATCGCCAGCGTGCGCGCGCGCTCGCCGCGCCCGCCGCTCAGTCCGTCCGCCGTGTCGGCCAGGCCATCGAGATGAAGCCCCCCGGTGATCACCGCCCAG
Organism: uncultured Polyangiales bacterium; assembly: GCA_964651185.1. Lineage (GTDB taxonomy): Bacteria > Myxococcota_A > Polyangia > Polyangiales > DASUME01 > DASUME01. Next base: position 70 of record CAZYWR010000390.1, on the reverse strand, counting down.
CACGCGACCACGCCGAGCGCCGCGACCCGCGCACCCCAGATGGGCAGGAGCAGATGCGCGCACCCCGCCA
>CAZYWR010000389.1:0-2369 GCA_964651185.1 uncultured Polyangiales bacterium | reverse complement strand
CCTCGGGCTGTACGAACCTAGCAGCGCTAAAGCCCGCGCTCTGCTAGCCGCTCAGCGAGTTGGGCGTAGAAGGATTCGACGTCGAAGTCGCCGAACCAGCCGATCTGCGCCCAATGATCGGCATCGACCTCGCCCATCGCTTCGCCCCACAGCTGCGAGGTGGCGGGCACGATGCCGTCGTTGGGTCCGGCCTTGCGCAGCAGATAGGCATGTGCCGGCGAAAGCATGGCGTTGATGCCGAGCGCGTTCGGGTTCACCGCGCCCACCACGCTCGTGTAGAGCACGTCGGGCACGTCGAGGATCACGCGGTTGAACTCGCGCATACGATCCGTCGACACGTCGTAGAGGCCGTCTACGTCGGCGCCGAGCGCGGCTAAAAGTCGCCGTAAACTCCGCCAATCGCCCCAATTGACAGCCATGTCTGCGAGCGGTGTGCCGTGATGCGGCGTGCCGATCGTCGTGAGCGAGGCGACGTGCGCACCGAGCCCGAGGCGCGAGATGGCCAGGCGGGCGTCGAGGCCGCCCATGCTGTGGGCGATGATGTTCACGCGCTTGGCGCCGAGCTGTTCGATTTGGCGGGTCAGCTGTCCCGCGCGCACGCGGATGCTGGCGATGGGAGACACGCGCGCGACGTGTACGGAATGGCCGAGCGCCCGCAGCCGCATCGGTACGCCGCGAAAGTAGTCGTGCCCGAGCTGTGGCAGTCCGATGCGATCGAAGCCGAGCCAACCGTGCGCGAGCACGATCGGGTGGCGCGTGGTGCGCGACCGCTGCCGCGAGATGCGCGCTCGCTGCGGACCGCGCTTGTTGGGCCAGGAAGCGCGATGGGGCGCGTCGAGGCGCGCGGCGCGCGCCGTGCGCCCGCGCAACCAACGTCGAAGCTGCGCGCGGCGCGCGAACACCGCGAGCGCGATCAACAAGACGCCTAGAGCGATACTGGCGATCCAGATCCACTCAGGCTTCCAGCTCGACATGGCGCTCTTGTCGAAATACTCGGCGCGCGCGCGCCGGTCAAGAACGCGGGTCGCAGGGCGTATGCAGCGCTCGCTGCGCACGACTCTTTTCGCGCTGGTTTTGCGGCGCAGGGCGGGAGTGCGTGCGCTCGGTGCGCGTGCGCTATCGGATACGTGTGGGTCTCAACGCGGAGCGTCTGCTTCGATCCAAGCGCGAACGGTGGCGAGCTCGGTACTGTCGAGGGAGAGCCTGGGGCCGCGCTCGAAGGGACGCGGCATGTGCTCGCCTTCGCACGGAGTCGTGTCAGTGAGCTGGGCCTCTGTGTGCGCGGAAGTGGGCTCCCGTGCAGCCTGTGGATGCGGGCGCAGCGACCTTTGTGATGCGCGCTACGGCCGAGTTGCTTTCCCAGCCAACGCGCGCAGAGGTCGTGCACCGTAAGTTTCCGTCAACGGAAAAATGGTGTGGGCGGGCAACTCAGAGTGGGAGGGCCGTCGTGCGAGTTATCACCTTATCTTTGGTAACACTTGCGCTGTTCGCTGGTTGCGGGGACGCCGATTCTGGCGCGATCTCGAGCAACACGGGCAATACGAGCGACGAAGAAGATGCGGGTCGAGCGGACGCGGGCGCTCGGCACGACGCTGGCACCAGCACGAGCAAGCACGACGCTGGTCCGAGCGCGTACGAAAAAGATGCCGGCGGAACGATCGATGACACGTGCGAGCGCGCCACCGTACATACCGCGCTCGCGACGCCCGAGATGTTGATCGTGCTCGACCGCTCGGGAAGCATGTCGCCGACGCTCAACGACACGGGGACCGATCGCTGGAGCGGTTCGGTGCAGGCCGTCAACGAGGTCACCGCCTCGTTCGATCAGCAGATCGACTTCGGGCTCATGACGTTCCCGGCGTTCGATGGTACGCCGGGCGACCCCGTCGACCTGCTCGGAAGTCTGATCGGCCCCGACGCATGCGCGAGTGGAAAGCTCGATGTACCGATCGCCAGCAGCAACTCCAGCGCCATCTCGCAGACCCTCGGAGGGATGTCGCCCGGCGGGTTCACGCCGACCGCTGCCACCCTCACGGAAGCGCTCGACGTGTTGAGCGGCCCAGTCGCAGCGGATCAACAGGCCGTCTCGCCGAAGTATGTGCTGCTCGTGACGGACGGCGATCCCAACTGCTCCGACGGCAGCGGCGGACTCTCTGCGCTCGGCGGCGCTGACCTGCAGGCTCGGCAGCAGACCCTCGATGCGATCAAAGCCCTGACGGACGCGGGCGTACAGACCTTTGTGGTCGGCTATCAGACCGCGGGCACGCAGTTCGCCGGACAGCTCGATCAGATGGCCGTCGCCGGCGGAACTGGCGAGACACAGCATCACTCGGTCTCGAGCGGCGCGGACTTAATGAGTACGTTCGAAT
>CAZYWR010000388.1:0-2968 GCA_964651185.1 uncultured Polyangiales bacterium | reverse complement strand
AGCCAACCACCGATTTATACGGCAATCCCATCACGCAGAATTACAAAGTGTCAGTCTCTGTGATGAACGCAACGAGCGGTGCGACAGTGACAACACCGTACGTGACTGACATTGCGAGCACTGGGTTCACCATCAATGTTCCTTCGGCCCCTGGAGCCGGCAAGACACTTACAGTTGCCTATGAGATTTGGAAGGAATAGGCGCGAGTCTTCAGACTCATTTTCGCAGCTGTTGCTGTCGAAAATGAGTCTGGTCTAAGAATTCGAGTCAGTCCGTTTCAAGGAGATTGTCGCCGGAATCATGGAATCATTGGGTCAGTTGGCGATGGGTGATTCCATGGTGACCGGGCCACGGGCCGATCGGGGGTCCAGGTACGCGTCTGATCCGATCAGAGAGTGCGTTTCAAAGTGAGCACGGCGAGCGCGGTCATCGCCAGCGCGAACAGCGCGAGAAACGCGACGTGCTGACCCGCCGCGACGAGATCGCCATTGCGAAACAAGATCGCCTTGAGCGCGGAGACCGCGTGCGTCTCGGGGTCGACGGAGGCAAACGCCCGCAACCAGCTCGGAAAGCTCTCCACCGGATAGAGCGCCCCGCTCGGAAAGAACAGAATGACATTGAGAAAGCCGCTCAGAGTGCCGCTGATACGCGGATGATTCGCGCGGCCCAGCGCGGCCATCATCATCGCCAAGAGGCCGATGGTCGTCAGCACCTGCACGGAGAAGAGCGCGAGGTATCCGAACACGCCGCCGTGCACCTTGCCGCCCGTGGCGAGCAGGCCGATCCACAAGACGATCGTGCTCGACGCGAGCGTCACGATCGTGCCGCTCCCGAGCACGCCGAGCGCGATATCCATGCGCCGGAGGGGCGTCGCGAGGTAGCTCTCGTGGACCCCGAGGAAGCGATCCATCACCAGGTTGAATCCGCCCGCGATCATGCTGCCCATGAACATCGCCATGACCACCACCGCGGGCACGAGCGACGTGTCGTAGTCGACGCGCGGATAGATCTCTTGCGGCAAGACGCGCGCATCGCCTAAGTGCAGCTCGAAGCGCGCGAGCGGCTGGTGAATGGCGGGCAAGGCGCCGCTCACCGCGACCTGCAAGGCGTTGGCCGCGATCGCGTCGACGTTGTCCACGAACAGTCCGAGCGCCGCGTTTTCGCCGCGGGCGAGATCGGCGGAGAAGCGCGGAGGGATCACGACGAAGCCTGCCAGCTGTCCTGCGCGCAGCATGGACATCGCTCGCTCAGGGCTGGACAGGGCCAGGAGCCGCACCGTGCCCGGCCCGCGCTCGACCGCCTGCAGCGCACCGATGAAAGCGCGCGCGGAAGGCCCCTGGTCGAAGGTCGTGACCGCCAGCGGCAGATGCTTGATCGGGCCCTGCAGGGAATTGCCAAGGATCAGCAGGTAAAGGAGCGGCATGAGCACCGAGCTCGCGAGCGTGATGGGATTGCGCAGCATCCGCCGCAGATCGCGCTCGAGCACGGCTAGCATCTTCATCGCGGCCTCCCAACGCTCGCTAAGAGAAGCGACGCGGCTGCATGGCGCGCCGCGCTTCGTTCCCCGAAGCGTGCGTGTCTCGCAGCGAACGTCCCGTGAGCTCGATGAACACGTCCTCCAGGCTGACTTGCGTGATCGAGGCCGCGCTCACGCTCAGCCCCGCCCGCGCGGCGCACTCGATGAAGCGCGGCAACAGCGCGCTGCCGCGATCGACGTGCGCCTGCAGCACGGCGCCCGTGAGCTCGATCTTACGCACCCCTTCGATCGCCTTGAGCGCGTCGATCAGCGGCTCCGGCGGCGCGCGATCGAAGGTCAGCTCGAGCCGGTCCGAACCGGGGACAGACGCTTTGAGTTGCGCGGGCGAGCCGAGCGCCACCAGCTTGCCGTGATCGATGATGGCGACGCGATCGCACAACGCGTCCGCTTCATCGAGGTAGTGCGTGGTCAGCGAGATGGTCAGCGCGCCGCCGCGCTTGAGCTCGCGCAAGATGTCCCAAATCACGTGCCGGCTCTGCGGATCGAGGCCGATGGTCGGCTCGTCCAAGAACAACACCTGCGGCCGGTGGATCAGCCCGCGCGCGATCTCGAGCCGGCGGCGCATGCCGCCCGAGTAGGTGCTGACGAGATCGTTGCGACGATCCCAAAGGCTCATGCGTTGGAGCAACTCCTCGATTCGCGCGCGCCGCACGGTCCTCGGCACCTCGAAGAAGCGCGCGAAGATGTCGAGGTTCTCGAGTCCCGTAAGATCGAGGTCCGATGTCAGCGCTTGCGGCACTACGCCGATCGCGCGCCGCAGCGCCGTCCGATCGCGCAGCACGTCGACGCCTGCCACCAGCGCGCGCCCGGAGGTCGGGCGCGTGAGCCCGGTGAGGATGCGGATCAAAGTCGTCTTGCCCGCGCCATTCGGCCCCAAGAGCCCGAACAGCTCGCCCTGCTCCACCTCGAGATCGACCTGATCGACGGCCACGAAGCTGCCAAAACGGCGTGTGATCCGAGCCGCCTCGATCGCCGCGCTCATCCGCGCTTCTCACGCGCACCGAACAGCGCCTCCGCGCTCATGCCGGGTCGCAGCTCCGCCGCGGTCTGCTCGATCTCGACCCGCACGCGAAACGTGCGCACGTCGGGTCGTCCGCGCTTCACGTCGCGGTTGAGCGCGAAGTCTCCTTCGGCCCCAATCTCCACCACCTTTCCGACATAACGCCGCTCGGGGAAGGCCAAGACGTGCACCTCGGCGGTTTGTCCGAGCCGGAGCGCGTGCAGGGCTGTCTCATCGACGTCGATGCGCACCCACTTACGGCTCTGATCCTCGACGGTGATGACCGGCGTGCCCGGCGCGGCCCACTCGCCGGGTTGCAGATTCTGTTCGGCCACGACTCCGTCGAATGGACTCTTGATCTCCGTTTCGGCGAGCTGCACGCGCGCGAGCACGAGGGCTGCGTCGGCGACCGCGAGCGCGGCCCGCGCGGT
>CAZYWR010000387.1:0-7567 GCA_964651185.1 uncultured Polyangiales bacterium | reverse complement strand
CGGCGTGTGCGACCTGGCGCGACGCCGACCTGCGCCGGTTTGCGCAGCGGGTCGGCCGCGGGTTCATCGCAGAGGTGGCTGCGCTCGGCGTCGCGGTGACCCGCGCGTACGCGGGCCCGGAGTCCGAGCCGGCGCGCGCGGCCGGCGCGCTCGCCGACCGCCTCGCGCAAGTGGTCGGCTCCGAGACGCCGCTCACGCCCGCGGAGCTGGCGCTGGGCGGGCGCGAGCTCATGGAGGCGCTCGCTCTTGCTCCCGGACCGCGCGTGGGTCAACTCCTGGCGGCGCTCCTCGAGCGAGTCTTGGAGGAGCCGAGCCTCAACACGCAGACGCAGCTCTTGGCCGCTGCGCGCGAGCTGACGGGCACAGCGACTGCCAAGGAGTGAGCTGTGAACGGGTTCATCGACTTACACTTGCATTACTTGCCGAGCGTGGACGACGGCGTGAAAACACTCGAAGAGGCGCTGACCGTCTGCCGCGGATTGAAGACGCTCGGGTACGCGCAGTTGGTCACGACGCCGCACATCCGCAGCGGCATGTTCGAGAACCGCCGGCCCGACCTCGAGCACGCATTCGCGGCTTTGCGGGAGCAGATCGGCGCAGAAGAAGAGACCCTGCCCGAGCTCGCACTCTCCGCCGAGCACCACTGCGACAGTCTGTTTCTCGAGCTGTTCGAGGCGAATCAGCTGTTGCCGTTTCCCGGGTCGCACGCGCTGCTGCTCGAGTTTCCCAACGAAGCGCTGCCGGTGGCGTTCGACCGTTTGGCGTTTCGTCTGGCGCACAAGGGGCTCAGGGCGATCATCGCCCACCCCGAGCGCTACGTGCCGCTGTTCAAGAACACGGATCCCGTGGAGCATCTGCTCGATCAAGAGGTGGGTCTGCAGCTCGATCTCATGTCGCTCGTGGGCAAGTACGGGCGGTCGGCGCGCAAAGCCGCGGAGCGCATGCTCGAGGAGGGCGCCTACACGATCGCGGCTACCGATACGCACGGGCCGGAAGACCTGAAGCGGGTGGCGCAAGCGCTCGAGCTTCTGCACAAGCTGGTGGGCAGCGAAGAGGCGCACGTGTTGCTGGCAGAGAACCCGCGGCGGCTGTTGTGCGGGGAGCCCACGCTGTGATGGATGCCGCGCGGCTCAACAAAGGGGCGGCGGCACGCGCGCGCGTTTGGCCGAAACTCCTGGTGTCGCTCGTGCTGGGCGGCTTGTTCGCGTGGATCGCCGAACGCGGCGGGGTGCCGATCGTGCCCAAGCCGAGCAGCTTCGGCGCCGTGGATTGGGCACAGGTCGCGTTTGCGACGTTCCTGTTGTTCGTGTTGACCGTGCTGCGGGCCACGCGCTGGCGGTTCTTGATCGCACCCGTGAGGCGCTTGCCTCTGCGCGAAGTGGTGCTCGTCAACTGGGTCGGATTCTTCGCCATCTTCGCCTTGCCCTTGCGGCTCGGTGAGCTGGCGCGGCCCGCGCTCAGCAAGCTGCGTTCGGGCATCCCGATCTCGGCGGGGCTCGGCACGGTCGCGGTGGAGCGGGTGTTCGATGGGACGATCAACAGCGCGTGCGTGGCCTGGGCGCTGTGGGCGCTGCCGCGCCTCCATCCGCGCGATCCGATCGCGCGCGCGGTGCCGTTCTACGCGGGCGCGGTGCTGGCCGTGTTCGTGTGCGCGCTGGTCGCGCTAGGCGCCTTTTTGTGGCAGCGCGAGCTCGCGGTGCGGCTGACCGAGCGCGCGTTCGGCCTGATCTCGCCGCAGCTGGGCGAGACGCTGGCGCGCAAAGTCGATAGCGTCGCGGACGGCCTGCGCTCGATCGGCGATGCGCGCTTGGCCGCGGGCTTCACGTTCGAGACCGCGCTCTACTGGGGCATCAACGTCTGTTTCATGTGGGTGCTCGGCTTGGCGTGCGGCCTGCCCATGCAGCTCGGGCACGCGGTGGCCGTGATGGGCGTGCTCGCGCTCGGCATCTTACTGCCGAGTGGCCCCGGTCTGTTTGGGAGCTTTCAGGTGGCGGTCTCGGCGGCGCTCAAGCTCTACTTTCCGGAGACGCTGGTGAGCAGCCAGGGCTCGGTGTTCGTGTTTCTCTTGTACGTGCTGAACGCGCTGATGATGACCGCCATCGGGGTCGTGCCGCTCTTGCGGATGCACGTCGGGCTCTCCGAGCTGATCGCGCCGCGCATCCCCGATAGTGAGTTGCCGCCTCCGCGCCATTGACGACCGCGCTTCGCGCTGGACGTCGCGTGCGCGCGAGCGTTAGCTTAATCGGTCGTGTTCAGCTCTCCGCGCTCGTTCTCGGCCGCGCGCCGGGCCTTTGGCCTGGTTTGCTGCGCGCTTTGCGCCGCCTTCGCTTGGGCCTGGATCGCGACCGCGCCCGCCGCGGCGCGCAAGCAACGCGAGCTCCCGTATCGGTTCGAGCAGACCTGGAACGCAGCAGTACGGCTCGTGCGCGTGGATCTGCGCATGCCGGTGACGGATCGCGATCAAGAGGGCGGGTTTTTGCTGTTCGAGTACGTGTCGAACGAGAAGCGCTACCCGGGCAGCCTCGAGCTGGTGGCGCAGACGCAATCACCGCGGCCCGCGACCATCGCGATCGTGCATGTGCAGGGGATGCCGAGCTACGTGGAACAGATGATCCTCGATCGGCTCGAAAAGAAGCTCCAGGCCGACTCCGGCGCGCCGCCTCCGGCGCCGACCCCGCCCCCCCCGCCACCGCCCCCGTGTGACGCGGGCGCCGACGAGCCGACGACGTGAGCGCAGGTTCGAAAGAACGCCCGTCGCGGAGCTTGCGGGATGGGCCCCTCCTCTGCGCGTCGGCGCTCGTCGTCTAGATTCTTTCGATCGCCTAGATTCTTTCGATCGAGCGCAACCGATCGCGTGTGTGCGCGATACCGCGGGCGTGCACGTGACTTCAGACGGTCGCTTCGCGCTTCTGTGCTTGCTCGCGTTGGCCGGCGTCGTCGCGCTGGCGCGCTTGGGCGAGCAGGAGCTCGCCGCGCGCTCCATCGAGCCCGCACCGGCGCGCAGCGCCGCGCAGGGTCGCCCAGCCCTCCCCGTTTCGCGCCCGCAAGGGGATGCCTTTCGCGACGGGCGCGGCCTCGATCCCAACCAGGCCTCGGCCTCGGAGCTCGAGCTCCTGCCCGGGGTCGGCCCCAAGTTGGCGGAGGAGATCGTGCGCGAGCGCGCGCGTCGCGGTGCATTTGCGGACGCGCGCGCGCTCCGGCGCGTGCGCGGGATCGGCGCCAAGACCCTGGCCAAGATCACGCCCCATCTGCGCTTCTCATCAGAAGGTCTCGAACATACGGCTCACGCGCAAACAGACGTCGGTCGCGCTGCGCAGCCGGCTGCCGTCGAGCAGGAACCCGCTGCGCACGTCGAGCCCGAAGATCCAGGTGCGCGACTGCAAATAGTCCACGCCGAACACGAGATGTCCGCCGGGCCAAACCTGCGCTTGCCGCGCGCTGCGCGGCTCGCGCGCGGGGCCGCCCGCGCCGAGCGCGACGAGCGACGCGCCGAGCCCGAAGAAAGGCACGAAGCGCAGCACATCGAGCAGATACAGGGCCTCGACGCGGGCGCGCCCGGCGTGCCGTAGCGTGCCGTCGGCGAATAGCGCCGCGTAGCCTGCGCTCGCGCGCAAGATGCCGAGATCGGAGAGGCCGACGCCGCCGCCCACGTCGAGGCTCGGGCCCTGCAGCGTGCGGCCGCTGCCGTCGACCACGAGCGCGTAACCCGGCGCCGCATCGAGGCTCGCTTGGTCTTCGTACGCGCGCGCGCGGGGGTTCCCGATGGGCCCCCACGCGAGCGCCGCGGCAGCGCAGAAAGCCGTGCAATGGCGCAGCATTGCGGCTCGATATCACAGCCGGCGAACGGTCTCCAGCCTGCGTTGACTTGAAGGGGGTGCCAGGTATAGTCGTGGCCCTTCGCCTCCGGCGCGGTCGCGAGCGAGGGCAGGCGTCCCGGACGCCCGGGGCTCAGCTGCGGCAGGGCATGCGCAGCGCGGCCCCGTGAGAGCGCGCAACGCGTGCACGCCTTGCAGCCGAGGATCGAAGAGGATGGCGGAACAGAATCACCGTGAGTCGGGCGAGGCGCCGAGCGAGGCCAGCGCGGCACAGGCGGCCAGCGTTCCGGACGCGAGCGCAGCGGCGCTTGCGGCCAAGCAGGCCGCGCTCACGCCGGGGCAGCGCCTGGCCGCGAAGAAGGCCCAAAAGGCCGTCGAGAAACGCGAGTCCAAGGAGGAGCGCAAGCGCGCTGCCGAGGACGAGCGCCAGCGCGAGCAGGCCGAAGTAGACCGGCTCTACGGCCGCGTACAGCCCACCGCCGGATTGCCGGAAGACGTGCAAAAGGTGGCCGGCAGCTTTACCCGGTTTCTGCAGACACACCGCGAGCGCATTCTGCTCGGGGTCGTGAGCGCGATCGTGCTGGTGGGCGTGGCGTTCGCGGTGCAACGCTTCGTGCGCGCCGGCAGCGCGGAGCAAGCGGCCGAGCTCGGCAAAGCGCTCGAGCTGGCGCAGGCGCGCATCGATCCTCAGGACCAAGATGGCAAGAGCGACGACGGAAAGCCGCTGTTCAAATCGGCCGACGCGCGCTCCGAGCAGGCGTGCACCGCGTTCGAACGGGCGGCCAAGGCCGGCCCGGACCGGCCGGCCGGCGCTTGGGCGCTCCTGGGTGAGGCCGCGAACGAGCTGACGTTGGGGAAGTTCGAGCCCGCGCGCGCGCACTTCCAGGGCGTGTACGACGCCCACGCTGACGATCCGGAGCTGGCTGCGCGCGCGCTCGAGGGAGTGGGGGTCTCGCTCGAGGCCGCCGGGAAGACGGATCAAGCGCTCAAGGCGTACGAGAAGCTTAAGAGCGTGGGGGGCAGTCAAGAGCTGGCCGAGTTTCAGATCGCGCGTCTGAAGCTCGCCCAAGGCGATCGCGAGGGCGGCAAAAGCATGCTGAAGAAGCTCTACGATCAGCTGAGCTCGCCCAGCGAAGGCAGCGCGCCGAGCCCATACCTGAAGAACGAGGTGGAGCTGCGCCTGGCAGAGCTCGACAGCAGCTTGGTCGACAAGGGCCGCGTGGGCGATCAGCCGCAGCAGTTCTCCGAGGAGCAGCTGCAGCGTTTGATCGAACAGCTGCAAAAGAAGAGCAAAGGCGCCGGCGGCGCGAACCCCGAATGAAGGTCGTAGCGCTCACGCTCTGCCTGTGCGTGGCCGGCTGCGCGGGCGGGCGCTCGAGCGAGCGGGCTTATCAGCTGTTCGGCATGGGCGGCGCGAACCTCGCGGTGAGCGGGCGCGGCGCTATGCACGTGACCTGGAGCAAGGTCCTGACGCCGCCCCGCCGCGGCAACTACCGTCCGCTCGAGAACGCGGTGGCGGCGATCGACGAGCAGAACGGTCGCGTCTACGTGGGTGCGGCGTCGGGGGAGTTTCACGCGCTCGATTTCAACGGCCGCGCGCTCTATCGCTTCGAGCTGCACGCGTCGATCGAGAGTGAGCCTGCGCTCGACGCGGAGGCCGATGAGCTCTATCTCGGCAGTGAGCGAGGCGAGCTGTACGCGTTCCGACCGAGCGACGGGCGGCTGCGTTGGCGCGTTCAGATGGGTGCGGCGATCCGGCGCAAGCCCGCGCTCTTTCGCGATGCGCTGTACGTGGTCGACGAGGACGACCTGCTCGAGGGGCGCTCGCGCGTGGATGGCAGCGTGCTCTGGAGCTATCGGCGCGAGCGCGGCGAGGGGTTCTTGGTGGCGGGCCATGCGGGGCTGACGTTGACGGAAGACGGGCGGCTCATCACGGCATTCAGCGACGGCACCGTGGTGGCGCTCGACGCGCTCGATGGCCACGCGAAGTGGGAGCGCGCGACCTCTTTCGACGTGCCCGAGACAGAGCCCGGTCGCCCGCGCTACTTGGATACAGATGCCACCCCAGCGCTGATCGGCGAATACGTCTTCGCGGCGTCATTCGGGGCTGGTCTGTATTGCCTGGATCAACGCAACGGGAGCGTGGTCTGGCGCCTGCCGGATTGGACGGGGGTGACCGGCTTGGCGGCCACCGACGACGGCGCGTTGATCCTCGTGTCGGCGGACCGCGGCGTGGTGCGCTTCGATATCGCGTCGCGCCAGGCGGTTTGGGTCAAAGCGCTCGAACGCGGCTCCTTCGGCGCACCCGAGGTGCGAGACGGTCTGGTGTTTGTCAGCGACAGCCGCGGCTCACTGGTCGCGATGGAGGCGCAAACCGGCGAGGAAGTGGGGCGGCTCGACGCGGGGCACGGCTTTGCCGCGCGCGCCGCGGTCGCCGACGGACACGGCTTCGTGGTGAGCAACGGCGGCACCTTGCTTGCGCTGCATGTGGCCGGCACGCTGCGCCAGGAATGAGCTTCGCGCCGAGCTGTTCGACCCGACTTCGCATCCTTGCGGCCTGGCTGCTCATGCCTCCGCTCGCGTCGGGCTGTAGCGCCGGCTGTCACGAGCCTGCGCTACGCGCGCCGCCCGCAAGCGTGCACGAAGCGCGCGGGACCGGTAAGGACGCTAGCCCGCGCGGCCTGCAGCGCGCTTGCGCCTCGTCGCGTGCGGTCAATCGCGTGCGCTTCGCTCCCGCACGCGGGCGCGCCGGCGCCATGGTGGGCGGGCGCATCCAGGGCTCGAACACCAGCCCCACCAACGACTTCGTCGACTTCGCCGTGATCGACCGCGCGCCGCGCGAAGGCGCCTTCAGCGAGCTCCGCTTCGTGAACGAGGCGCCCTTCCGCTATCTCAAATACAGCTCCCCCGACGGAAGCTACGGCAGCATCGCCGAGCTCGAATTTTATCGTGATGAGGAGCGGCTCCCGGGCGAAGGGTTCGGCACGGCGAGCGCCGGCGAACAGGGGGCCTATGCGCGTGCGCTCGACGGCGATCTGAACACTGCCTTGCAGGCGGCCACGCCGGACGGGCACTACGTGGGCATCGACATCGGGCGGGATGCCGTGGTCGCGCGGCCGATATTTGCGCCGGCTCCCGGGGTTTCATCGCGGCCGCTCATCGTGTCGATTGCGAGCGCCACGCCTGCGGCAGCGATTCGCTACACGCGCGACGGAAGTCTTCCGAGCCCGAGTCGCGGCGAGCTCTACCGCGAGCCGTTCGCGCTCGCGGAGGGCACCACGATCGTCAAAGCCATCGCCTTTGCGGACTGTCTGTTTGCGAGCCCGGTCGCGGACGCGCGGTACGACGTGGGGGTCAAGGCGGCGCCGCCCCAGGCCGCAAAAAGCTACCACGTGGGCAACAGCTTGACCGACACACTCAACGCGTGGCTCGCGCCGATCGCCGACAGCACGGGCGTCCATCACAAGTACGCGCGCTGGACCATCCCGGGTGCGACCGTGAAATGGATCTGGGAGCACAAGGGCGACGGCTTCGGTACGCCCGAGGGCGCGGAACAGTTCGCGTCGTTCGTGCGCTCGTTCGCCCCGATCGATCACTTGAGCGTGCAGCCGTTCGCGGATCCTTCGCTCGAGCACGAGGGCAAGGCCGCGGCCGAGCTGTACGCGGCGGCGCGCGCCTACAGTCCCGAGCTCCAGCTCTGGATCTACGCACAATGGCCGTCGCGCAGCGAGTGGTCCCAAGATGCGTTCGCC
>CAZYWR010000386.1:0-1665 GCA_964651185.1 uncultured Polyangiales bacterium | reverse complement strand
CTTGCGCAGGAACATGTCGCGCGGCGCGCGCGCGATGAGCCACGGCACGAGCGCGAGCGAGCACGCGAACAGCGCCGCCGAGATCCACGAGGCCCAGACGAACGCCTCGCGGTGCTCTTTCAACACCGCGAACACGTGGTCCATGGCTACATCGAGATCGAGCCCTTTCGGAACTCGCTTCTGTCGAGCTGCACGTTCACGAGCACGGGTGTCCCCGCGCGGGCGGTCGCCTTGGCTTCGCGCAGCGCCTCCGGCAGCTCCGCGGCGCGCTGGACCAAGATGCCGCGGGCGCCGAAGCCCTCGACCACCTTGTGATAGTCGCTGCGCGCCAGCACCGTTCCGACGTCGTCCTCGAGCAGGACCACTTGGTCGCGCGCGATCTGCGTCCAGCCGGCGTCGTTGCCGACGACAGCGATCACCGGAAGCTGATGGCGCACGAAGCTGTCGAACTCACCGATCGTGAAGCCGAGCGAACCGTCGCCGTAGAGGATCCAGACTTCGCTCTCCGGGCGCGCGATCTTCGCGCCCGCCGCGAACCCTGCGCCCACGCCGAGCGTGCCGAACACGCCCGGATCGAGCCACGAGAGCGGCCGGCGCGGCGCGACGATGTAAGAGGCCGTGGCGACGAAGTCCCCGCCATCCGCGATCAGGATGCTGTCAGGGTCGAGGACCTCCTCGATCGCCCGGCACGCGAACAGCGGGTTGACGAGCGCGCTCGGCTCGCGCGCTTGGTCGGCGATCTTCAGCTCGCGCGCGTCGTCGCGGCTGCGCAAGACGGCGCGATGCTCGCCCCAGCGGCCCTCGAAGGCGCCGGCTGCAGCGTCCGCGAGCCGCCACAGGAAGGCGGCCGGGTCGGCCTGGATCGCCAGCTGGGGCCGGCGGTTCTTGCGGCCATCTTCGGCGCTCAGGTTGACGGTGACGAGCTTCGCGCGACGCCCGATCTGCCGGCCGTAGTTGAGGCGAAAATCGCACGGCACGCCGGCGAGCAGCACGAAGTCTGCTTCCTTCAGCGCCTCGCCGCGCTGGTGGCGGAACCACAGCGGGTGCTTCCTGCCGAGCAGCCCGCGCGCCATGCCGGACAGATACACCGGCACGCCCAGGCGTTCGAGGCTCTCGACCGTGCGAAAGAGCTCTTCCGTGCGCAGCGCCACCTGCGAACCCAAAAGGAACACGGGCCGCGCGCTGCGACTCAAGAGCGCACGCGCGCTCTCTACATCGTCGGCGTGTGGAATGGGAGGCGGGACGCGCAGGCGGCCCTGCGGATCATGCGCGCCGGCGCGGCCGAATACGCGCAGCAGATGGAGCCGCAAATATCCTTGAAGCGCCATGTCCGGCACGCTCTTGATGTCGGTCGCGGCCTTGGACCCGTACATCTCGCGCACGATCTTCTCGTCGTACAAAAGATCGACCGGCAGCTCGACGAAGACGGGTCCGGGCACGCCTTCGAGCGCTACGCGAAATGCGCGCTCGAGCACGGGCACCAACTCGCGCACGGTCGCCACCGAGGTCGCCCACTTCACGTGCGGCCCCATCAGCGCGCGTTGATCGATGTCTTGCAGGGCGCCGCGCCCGCGTAGCACCGTCGCGGTTGCGCCGCCGAGCAGGATCAGCGGACTCTGCGCGAGCTGCGCGTTCTTCACCGCGGTCACCGCGTTGGTCACGCCA
>CAZYWR010000385.1:0-3678 GCA_964651185.1 uncultured Polyangiales bacterium | reverse complement strand
AGCGCCTCCTCGCGAATGTCTGTGGCAAAAATGCGGGTGGGCCGCCGCAAGCCGAGCTCTGCGTTCGCCTCATGCAGCACGATCGCCAGCGAGTAAGCCTCTTCGCCCGTCGCGCAACCGGCCGTCCAGGCGCGCAGCGGAGCCGGCTCGCCTTGTCGAGAGGGGCGCCTCACCCAGGCATGGTGGAGCGCAGTGAAGACCTCCGTGTCGCGGAAGAAACGCGTGTACCCGACGAGCAGACTCGCGAGGAGCTGACTACGCTCGCGATGGCTCGCTTCGACGAGGCGGAGGTAATCTTGCACGCACTCGAGCTGCAGGGCTGCCATGCGTTCGGCGGCCTGCGTTCGTATCAGGCCCGCTTTGTGGCCGGAGAGGTCGAACCCATGGTTCCGCCATACGCCTGCCAACGCTTGCTCGAGCTGCTCGAGTTCTAGCGTCCCTGGGTTGGGCCATCCCGAAGGTGCATTCGACATTGCGCGCCGCCCTGGTCCCTATTCACGATATTCGCCGATCGGCCATGGTCAATTGCATCATGGACAGCATGAGTGCGTGCAAGACTCGAGCCGTGGCTGCGGCCGAACGACCACGGTAGGCTTCGCTGTCCGAGCGAGCGGAAGTAACGAGCGCGCGCTCGCGCGCCAGCGAACGGTGAGGAGACTTCGTGCAACCGACGACCGTACAGCTTGGTGGAGCCGTTTCCGACCATCTTTGCCGCTCTGTGCTCTTGATAGAAGATGAAGAGTGCGTCGGCCAGGCGCTTACGCTGCTGCTCGAGCAGCACGGCTACCGTGTCGTGCGTTGCTTCGACGCGCTCGAAGGCATCGAGCGCTTGCGTGCGGGCACCAAACCCGACCTCATCTTGCTCGACTTGGTCACTCCTCGCATGGACGGCTGGGAGTTTCGCGTCGCGCAACGTCGCGAGCCGGCCTGGGCGGATATCCCCGTGGTGGCGCTTTCGGCCGACGGTTCCGCCAAAGCGCTGGCGATCGACGTCGCGGCGTTTCTGCGTAAGCCCGTCGAGGGGGCAGAGCTGCTCGCCACGCTCGACCAGGTGTCGCCGGCGCGTCAGGAGGGCGTCGCGCGCCGCGCAGGCGAGGTGGCGCTCGGCCCCCATGACGAGCTCGCGAACCCCGTCTACTTTGCGCTCGACTGCCTCGCGGCCGCGCGCGAACACGGGCACAGGCTGGACAACGAGCTTGCCGGCTTGAGCCGGGCGCGCAGCATCGCGCTCGGGCGCTTGCTCGAGAGCGCGCACCGCAGCGTCGAGGCGCTCGCGGGCGCGCTCTCGGCGACGTCCCCGTTTTTTCCCAAGTTGGCGGCGGCCGATGCGGTCGATCTCCGCGGGCTGCTCGACCTTGCGCTCGAGCTCGTGGGGCCGGAGCTGCCGTCAGGCACGCGGGTGAAGCGCGGTTTCATGCCGGCGCCCGCGGTGCACGGCGACGCCGTGGAGCTCGGGCAAGTATTCCTCAACCTGCTGCGCAACGCCGCGCGTGCGCTACGCGGTCAGCCGAGCCCCGAGGTGGCGATCGAGCTCTTTCCGGATGCGCGAGAGCAGGTCTTCGTCACGATCTCCGACAACGGCTGCGGGGTCCCTGCGGGCCTCGAAGAACAGCTGTTTGAGCCGTTCTGCACCACGTCGCGGGCGCGGGCCGCCGGCCTCGGGCTGACGGTCGTGCGGCAACTGATCGAGCGCCAGGGCGGGCGCATCGAATACGAATCGATCGAGGGGCTCGGCTCGAGTTTCGTGGTCAGCTTGCGCGCCCAGCCGCGCGGACACCAGAAGGCGTCCGCGCCCGAGTCACACGCGGAGCGCAAACTGCTCGGCTTGATCGTGAAGCACCCGCAGCTCGCCGGCAGCGTGCTCGCGCGCGCTTTATCTTCCCATTTTGCCATGGAGGCGCTCTCCGGCGCGCAAGCGCTCGCCCGGCTCGCAGAGGGTGCGCGCTACGACCTCGTGCTTTGCTACATCGACATGGCGAGACCGAGCATCGTGGAATTCTGCGCCGATTTGCGGCGAATTCGTCCGGATCAAGCTGCCCGGCTCGTCGTCGCGCACGGCCTCAACCTGGATGAGCAAGCCAAGCGCTTGCTGGATGCGTTGGGGATCTGGCGCGTGGATCAAGGGCAAAACGCAGGCGAGCTTGCGAACCATCTGCTCGGCCTGTTGCAGCTCTGGCAGGCGCTCCGCCTGCCGGGTCTCCCCGCGCGCGGCTGACTCGGCGCCCGCTCCATGAGAGCTCTCGATCCTTGAACTCTCATGGAGCCCTCGACGGGTGCTCGGCGCAAGCGCCGCCGCGCCATGAGCGGCCGCTCACTCTAGCCCTGCTCGTTTGTGGCTTGGGCTAGTTGCACGGCGACGCACGTAGCCCCGGTGGGAGACGAATGCTCACTGCGCTGGGGTTCGAGGTAGAGATCGAAGCGTTGCCTGCGTCCCTTCACCAGGCTTTCGAGTTGCGTGCGCATGGCGTCGCTGCTGTCGAGCGTCTGAGACAGCAGCACGCGGACCTCGTTTTGTTCGTCGCCGAACGCGTCGTGAAACGTCTTGCCCGTGAGCGAGCTGGCCTCGAGCCCGAACACGGTGCCCGTGACCCACGTAAAACGGAGCTCTGCGTCGACGCCGAACACGCACACCGGCGAGTGCTGGAGCGCCTTGACCAGGCGCTGCTCGCTCTGCTGCAGCAGCTTCACGCGCGTGATGTCCACGAAGGTGACGACCAGGCCGTCGATCATGTTCTCGGTCGTGCGGTAGGGCAGGATGCGCATCAGGTACCACCTGTCATCGCCCTGACCCTGTACTTCGACTTCTTTGAAGACCAGGGTCTGCAACACCTCGCGCGCGTCTTCGATCAATCGATCGTAGCGCAAGCGCGAGACCAAATCGCCGATCGAGCGCCCCACGTCCGAATGGATCAGGCGGATCACGCGCTTGGCCTGCTCCGTATGGCGCTTGATGTTGAGATCGTTGTCCAAGAAGATGGTGGCGATGTCGGTGGCGTTCAACAGGTTGGTCATGTCGTCGTTGGCGCGCGACAGCTCCTCCACCTTGCCCTGGAGCTCGATGTTGACGGTCTGAAGCTCCTCGTTCAACGACTGCAGCTCTTCCTTCGACGTCTCGAGCTCCTCGTTCGCGCTCTGCAGCTCCTCGTTGGTCGACTGCAGCTCTTCGTTCGTGGACTTGAGCTCTTCGTTGGCCGTCTCGAGCTCTTCGATCGTGCTCTGATGGCTCTCTTTCGTGTACTGCAGCTCGCGCTCCAGCTCGAGCACGCGCGAGGACGATTCGGGTTCGTTTTTCGCGAGATCCCGCGGGTCTGGATCGGGATCGCGGGCGTGCTCGAACGAGACCCGGAGCATGCCGCGCAGCGCGTCGGGCTCGATCAGCCTCTTCACGCGCAGGTCGACGGCCATGATGTGGCCGTTGGTCTGCACGCGCACGCCGCGCCGCACCACCTCGCCGCCCTCGCGCGCGGCCTCGCGGATCGCGGCGGCCAGCTGCAGGTGGAGACCTTCGCGCACCATGTTGAACAGGTTCGCCGTCGATTGCGGCCCCTGGGCCGGCTCGAGGAACAGCCCGGTGCGGCCGTGGATGTGCACGATCTCGCCGCGCTCGCGGATGAGCACGGTGGGCGGGACGAGCTCGCGCAAGAGCAGCTTGTCGGCGAGCTGCGCGGTGCCCACGTC
>CAZYWR010000384.1:0-1698 GCA_964651185.1 uncultured Polyangiales bacterium | reverse complement strand
CATCCGCCGAACGTGAGCTTCCCGTTCATGCTGGCCGTGGCGCACTACGATTGGCCCTACAACGTGCGCGAGTTGGAGAGCGCGGTACGGGTCGCGGTGACCTTGAGCGGAGGCGCCCCGCTCGACCTGCCGCACCTGCCCGATCCGGTGCGGCGCGCACTCGACGGGCACGGCGCGCCGGCTTCGCCCGTGAGCGTGAGCGCCCCGGTCGCGCCGGCGGCAGCCACCCTACGCGATAGCGCGACGGTACGCACCGAGGCGCCCACGAAAGAACAGCTGATCGAGCTGCTCACGCGCCACCACGGCAACATCGCCGCGGTCGGACGTGAGCTCGGTAAGGAGCGCATGCAAGTGCACCGCTGGCTCAAGCGTTACGCGCTCGATCCGCAGGATTATCGGCCACACTGAAGGGATGTGGGCGTTCGAGCGACGCTGGGTAGAGAGCATTCTCGGCACCTTCGCCCCCGCGGACAGCGGGGAGCTCGCGCCGGAGCCGGGAGCGATCGATTTCTTGGACACATTCGAGGGCATGCTGGCGCGCGCGCGGCTTCAGGTCCGGATCGGGCTGCGTCTGGCGCTGTGGCTGGCGGCGCTATCGCCGCTTTGGGCCTTGCATCGGCTGCGCTCGTTCGCAGCGCTATCGTTACCGGAGCGCCAATCGTTGTTGGCGCGACTTTTGGAGCACCGCGTGTACGCCGTGAGAGAAGCGGCTCTGTTGCTGAAGTTGGTCGCCTGTCTCGCGTTGTTCGCGAACGATGCGCTGCGCGCGCGCTCGGGGTACGACGGTCCGGCCGGTGAGCTCATCCCGCTCTCCGCCAGGCGAGGGCCCGCATGAGCCGCGTGGAAGAAGCGGAAGCGGACTACGTGATCATCGGCACCGGTGCGGGCGGCGCGACCGCCGCGCGCGTGCTGGCGGAGGCGGGGCGTTCGCTGTTGCTCCTGGAGGAAGGGCCGAAGCTCTCGGCGAGCGAGCGGCCGCGCGCCGTGCGCGACGCGATGCGCTTGAGCTTTCGTGATGGCGGCACGATGGCGACCCACAGCGCCACCCCGATGCCCGTGCTGCAGGGCCGGCTCGTCGGCGGCAGCACCGCGATCAACTCCGGCATCATCTGGCGCTTGCCCGAGGACGTGCGGCAGCTCTGGAGCGAGCAGCACGGCTTGGGCGCATTGGTCGAGGCGCGGGCGCTCGGCGCCGTGTTCGACCGTATCGAGCGGGAGCTCTCGATCGGGGAGACGCCGGCCAATCGACTCGGCAGGAACGGCGAGCTGATGGCGCGCGCCGCCGAGCGCATGGGCCTGCGCGGACAAGCGATCGTGCGCAACGTGAAGGACTGCGCGGGTAGCGCGCGCTGCCTGCAAGGCTGTCCCGGTGGTGCGCGCCAGAGCATGGATGTCTCCTACGTGCCGTTCGCGGTCGCGCGCGGTGCCGAGCTGTGGCCGCTCGCGCGGGCAGAACAGATCGAAGTCGCCGGCGGCCGCGCCGCGGGCGTGCGCGGTCGACGCCTCGACCCCGAGACGCGCCGGCCCGTGGGGCGCTTTCATGCGCGCGCGAAGCGCGGGGTGATCGTCGCGGCGGGCGCGCTGCACACGCCGCTCTTGTTGTGGCGCGCTGGTTTGCGCGGCTTGGTCGGCCAGCGCTTTCAGGCTCATCCAGGCGCGGCGGTGGTGGGGCGGTTCGATCAGCCGGTCGTGCAAGGT
>CAZYWR010000383.1:0-6654 GCA_964651185.1 uncultured Polyangiales bacterium | reverse complement strand
ACCGCCCCGCGCAGATCGTTTTCTGCGCCCTTCACGCCGGGCAGCAGAAAGAACGCCGGCTCGGGCGCGAGCGCCGCGAGCTCATCATCGCAGCTCGCGGCCCAGCCGGGCTCGCGCAGCGCGCGCGTGGCAAAGCGCGCCTCGTAACCGTGCGGCATGCCCAGGCCGGGCGCCTCGGCCACGCGCCCCCCGCACAAACAGGCGCCGAACGCCCCGAACGCGCGCCAGAGCGCGCGCGTGCGCAAGTAGCCGCGCAGCCAGGGGCCGCCCAGCATGATCGCGAGCAGGAGCGCGTTGCCGGCCACGATGCGCAGCCAGCGCCGCTTTTCGGCGTGCAGCTCGGCCGCACCGCTGAGCTCGTCTTCGATCATGCGAGCGAACGTCGTAACACGTGCCCGTGCGATCACGAACCGCGAACACGCACGGGCCCGTGCTTCACTTCGCGCCGGCTTGCAGCTTTTCGATCGCGCTCGCGAGCGACTTGCGCAGGCAGCCGAAGCAGTCTTCCTTCCGGCGCTTGCCGCAACCGGTGCGCGGGCGATCGGCGAAGCGCTGCAAGAGCGGCAGCGCGCGCGCGTCGCCGATCTCGCTCAGGATCTCGACTTGTTCACGGCGCTGCTCGCAGCTCTTCGCGCTCTGCAGGAGCGCCATGTGCTGCGCGTAGCGCGGGATCTCATCGCGATGGGCGAGCAGCGTCTCGACCGCCTCGGCGCGCTTCTCGCGCGGCGTATCCGGGCGCGCGAGCTCCTCGATCGCCGTCGCGATCGGCACGGCTGCACCGGCGTCGGCGGCGTTGGCCGAGGTGGCCGCGGCGTGCGTGGCCGGCGCCGGCGCGAGCTGCAGCTCCTTCGCGACGCGCTCGGCCGCTTCCGCCATCTCTGCCACTTCCTTGCGCGGACGCAGCTCGAGCCGGCCCGTGACCACCAAAAACACCGCCACCCCGAGGATCCCCGCCAACAGCGCAGCCAGAATCCACGCGGCGCGCAGCGAGCGCAGGCGCAAGCGCGAGGAAAAGCGCGGCGGCGGGGGCGGCGGCACGCTCGGTTTGGCGCGCGGCGGCGCCGGCTGCTGCTCGATGACGATGGCTGGGGTCGTCTTGTCCGGTTCGACCAAGCTCAGCGGAACGTCGAGCGGCAAGGTCACTTCGGTGGAGCTCGGCGGTGGACGACTCCCGACCAGACGCGCACCGGTGCGCCAGCGCTGCACGGCGCTGCCTTCGCTGTTCGCGTATTTGCGCAGCTCCTCGCGCACGATCGCCGCGTCGCTCGGTCGGTCCTCGGCGCGGCGCGCGAGCAGCGAAGCCACGAGCGCCTCGAGCCCTTCCGGAAGGTCGGCGTCCGGGCGCTCTTGGCGCAGGAGCGGCGGCACCTCGGACATCTGCTTTTCGACGAGCGCCTGCAGATCCGGCGCATTCCACAGGACGCGGCCGACGATCGACTCCCAAAGGATCACGCCGAGCGCGTACAGATCCGAACGCTCGTCGGCGGGATTGCCGATCGTCTGCTCAGGGGCCATGTAGCCGGGCGTACCCACCACCATGCCGATCTGCGTGACATCCGTGCGCGCAGAGAGCGGCACCTTGCTCTCGGGCGCGAACTTCGCGACCCCGAAGTCGAGCACCTTCACCACCTCCGAGCCGTCCTCGCGCAGCTGCAACAGGACGTTGTCGGGCTTGAGGTCGCGATGGATGATGCCGTGGCCGTGCGCGGCGCACAGCGCATCGGCGATCTGCATGCCGATCATCACCGCCCGCTGCCAGGGCAGCGCGCCCTCGGCGTTGAGCACGCGCGTGAGGCTCGGCCCGCGTACGAGCTGCACGGCCAGATAGGCGGTGCCGTCATCGAGCTTGCCGAAGTCGATCGCCGAGATCACGTTCGGATGATCGATGCGCGACGTGGCCATCGCCTCGCGGGCGAAGCGCGCCGTCAGCTCGGTGTTGCCGGCGTGCTCCGGGTGCACCACCTTGAGCGCCACTTGCTTGTGCAGGGTCAAATGGTCGGCGATATACACCGCGCCCATTCCGCCTTCGGCAAGGAGCTCCACCACTTGGTAGCGCTCCGCGATGACCTGCCCGATCAAGCGATGTTGCTGCGGAGTGCTCATCCGGGATTGTTCCGGCTGCCTTCGAGGGTTCCTGCGCTTCTCGCGAGCGCCAAAGGCCCGCAGTACCATTTCGCTCGCGCGCTAGCGCCGCCGCGACGTTATCAACAGGGTACCGTATGTACCCCGGCGAGAGGTTGTCAACCAAAGCGTGAGCGAGCCCGCACCCTTGGCACGTCGCGCGCACCGGCGCGCATGCACGGGGTCGGAGGCGCGACCACACCCCCGATCGGTCCAAGCCCGCGGCCTCGGCGCGCGCCGTCCGGCGCGGTCAGAGGCTCGAAAACGAGGCCAAGTAATCCTCGTAGAGGCGCAGGAAGTTACCCGCCTGGACGACCGGCTCCTCGTCGTCCGTGTTCGCGCTCGGAGCGCGCGCGGGCGCCTCGGCGTGCACGAGATAACGGCTGCCCGCGCGCGCCTTGAGCAGCATGAACTGCCCTGACTGCGTCAGCGCCGCGATGAAGCCGGTCCCGGTGGGTCCGACCGTCAGCACGTACGGGCTCTCGCGCGCCGCTGTCTGCGCGGGCCATAGCTCGTGGGCGAGCAGATCCTTGAAATCGAGGTGGGAAAACAGCCGCACGTCTTCGTCGGGCGCAAAGCGTTCGGCATAGAACCAGAGCGGAAGCTCGTACACCGACCGCTCGCTCTGCTGTCCTTTATCGCGAAAGCCGTGATCCGAGGTGACGACGATCAGGGTCTGCGCCAAGGCCCCCGTTTGCGCCAAGTGCTCGACGATCGCGTCCAGGTACGACGAGTAGTATTCGGTGTTGCTGCGGCCGGAGACCTCGTTGTACTCGGACGCGTGACCCCAGATGAACTCCTGATACAAAAAGGCACGGGGGTTCTGGTCGAGGAACGCGAACACGCGCGGCAAGAGCACGCGATCCTCGCAGCTATGCTCGAATTCGTAAGGCACGAAGCAGAGCGCGCTCCCCTTGCGCCGCGCCGCCTCGCCTTCGTCGAGGTGAATTACCTCATCCCAGGGCAAGTCGCCGACGACGAGCTCGACCTCTTCCTGCGAAGCCGCGAATGCCGTGCGAAAGCCGAGCTTCGTGAAGCGGTCCACGAGCGAGCTCTTCTTGCCCAGAAACATGTAGTGGTCGCGCCCCTCCTCGGTGTAGGCCTCGTAGGGAATGAAGCGCGAGCCGAGCATGGAGAGCAGGCCGGTGCGGCTATCTTGGTTGGTCGCGAGGTAACGCGTGTACACGTGTGCGTGGGCGCGGGCGCGGTGCACGAAGGTGGTGGGCGGCAGCACCCGCTGTTCCCGCGCCACCGCCTCCTTCGTCATGGTCTCCATCACGAACACGAGCACTTTGTCGAAGGGCGCGTCGAGGGCGGGAAACGCGCCGCTCTTGTCGAGGTAGCGCGGGTCGTAGCGAGCGGGGCGCGTGCGGTCCACGACCACTTCGGGCGTCATCAGCTGTTCCCATAACTCCGCGCCCGTGTCCGCGAGCGGCGCCGGTACGCGCGGCCTGGCCGCCAGCGCCGGCGCGAGCACCGCCCAGGCCGCGCTCAACGCGAGCGCGACGTTGCGCGCCGGCAGCGCGCCGAGCGCTGGCATGAGCGGAAAGGGCAGCACGTGCATGACGGCGAGCAGGCCGCACAGGAGCATCAGCCCGCGCCGCGGCAGCACGTGGCCGAAGAAGAACCCCGCGCTGCTCAGATCGAGCTCGAGCAGCGTGAACCGGCGCTCGGCCGCGGACTCGTAGAAGAACGTGTGCGCCAAGCTCGGCACGACGATCAGGTAAAACAGCACGAAAAATGCCGCGATCGCCCCGCCTCGCAACGCGCGATACGGACTCCGCTGCGCGATCTCGCTGGCTGCCCAGAGCGCGCCGAGCACCGTCGTTTCGAGCGCCCAGCCGAGCAAGATCGGGAGCGGCGCGAGCGGTGCGATGGTGAGGCTCTTGTACGCGAGCAGCACGAACGCGGCGCTCAGGACGAGACCGAGACGGTAGCCGGGTTTCATGAGCCACGGCGGCCGCTGGCCCCCCGTGCCGGCCAACGCTCGCGCTTCGGCCGACGCGGACAGCGGCTCGGAAGTCATCACGTTTTCAGACTCGTTTCTCATCGGGCTCTCGCGCGCAAAAACCTAGTTGTATGCCCGCTTCCGCTCCCTTCTCCAAGCTTTCTCTGGAAGACTCCGCGCAAGACCGCGCGCAGGCGCGCGCGAACAGCGAGGCGAGCTCGGTGCAGATCCTGAAGTTTCGTCCCAAGCCGAGGCACGACGTCACAGCCCCTGAATACGCGGTCCAATATCGAACGATTCACGGCTACCGGCGCGCCTTCGTGCACGCGGGCAAGGGGCCTGCGCTCTTGCTCATCCACGGCATCGGCGACAACTCCGATACGTGGCGCGATCTGATCCCGAAGCTCGCCAGGCGCTACACCGTGGTCGCGCCGGATCTGCTCGGCCACGGCCGCTCCGACAAGCCGCGCGCGGACTACTCGGTCGCCGCCTACGCCAACGGCATGCGCGACCTGCTCTCGGTGCTCGGCATCGAAAAGGCCACGGTGATCGGCCACTCGCTCGGCGGCGGCGTCGCCATGCAGTTCGCGTATCAGTATCCGGAGCGCTGCGAGCGGCTGGTGGGCGTGAGCAGCGGCGGCGTGTCGCGCGAAGTGCACCCGTTTTTGCGCGCGGCGTCGTTGCCCACGGCGCACGCGCTTTTGCCGCTTTTGCGGCTACCGTTCGCGCACGGCCTCGGGCGCAACATCTTTCGCGTGCTCGAGCTGCTCGACACCGACCTCGGGCTCGACACGGAAGATCTGCTGCGCATCTTCGAAGCGCTGCCGGACGTGACCTCGCGGCACGCGTTCATTCGCACGCTGCAGGCGGTGGTGGACTGGCGCGGGCAAGTGATCACGATGCTCGATCGCTGCTATCTGACGCGCGGGATGCCGGCGTTGCTCATCTGGGGCGATCGCGACGCGGTGATCCCGTACGAACACGCGCGGCTCGCGCACGCGGCGATGCCGGGGAGCCGGCTCGAGACGTTTCACGGCGCCGGCCACTTCCCGCATCACAGCGATCCACGGCGGTTTCTCGACGTGCTCGACGATTTTATCGGGTCCACGTCGGCGGCGACGTACAGCGCGGAGGAGTGGCGCGGCCTCTTGCGGCAGGGGCGCACGACGCCGTTGCACGGCAGCGTCGCGGCGCGCACGGCGGAGACTTTGGCGAGCAGCTTGCGCAGCGGGACGTAAGGGCGCGGGCGCAAGGCGAGCGCGCTCGATGGAGGCATGCGCATGCGTGGCGGCCGCATGCGCCAGAGCTGCGAGATCGCTCTCGGCGAAGCGCGCGAGACGCTTGCCAATCGCGAAACGGCGGAAGCCATCGGCTACATTCCGCGCATCGGAACGGACGTGCGCACGCGCCTGGACCACATCATCGGCATGCTCGTCAAACTGGTACACTGAGGGCGTACGCACGGCGGTCGCGGGCCGCGTCGAGGTGCCGCGCAAGATTCATGGTCATAAGACAAAAGCGAATCTGATAACGTCGCCGAGGTGCAGCGTAAGCTGGGGCTCACACATTCTCTCGTCGGCTGGCTCGATGGACACCGCCTATTCACGTCTGGAGCCATCGTTCCGTTGTCGCATGACGGAAGGTTCACGCCGAGCCCGAGGTTTGCCTTCGGCTGTGTAGGCCCGTGGTGTCGCTCTCTGAGCCGTGACGACGCGATCGCACCAGCCCTCGAGCTCGTCGATTACGCGCGGCCAGCCGCGAGTCTCGGCGATCGAGTCTCGGCGATGTCGTCCGCGGCTCGATGTTCCACTCTGCCACGATCCTTGGTTCGTGGCAGGCCCCGTACAGAGACCTTACGATCGCGAGCCAAGTCTCGCTCCAGGCGGGCTCACTGCACGCGGACCCGCTCGTGCGGACCTCGTGCCGACCGCTCTCGGTGATCTCGTCCTGTTCGTTGCCGCGCTTCTGGCAGAGGTTGGCGAACAGCTCTCACCTGGCGACCATGTTCTCTCTGGATCGTTCACCGCCAAGGCTCTGCGCTTCGTCCAGGCAAACCGCCGAAGCGATGCTGGACCCTTTCGGCGCGGTTCGCTGCACCGTCGCGGCGTAATGGCCTGAGGATTACGCGCTGACGAGAGAAGGCGCTACCATCGGCGCCCAATGACGGCGCGGATCGAGCGGTTGCGGGCAGGGGATGGGGACCGGTGGCGATGCATCCGATTGCGCGCGCTGCACGAGGCCCCGTACGCGTTCAGCACGACGTACGCCGAAGCTGCGCAGTGGACCGCCGCTCGCTGGGAGGCACAGGTCGTCGAGTTCGCGACTTTCGTTGCAGTTGTCGACGGGCTCGTTGTGGGCGTAGCCCGGGGCGCAGCCCACCCAAGCGGCGAACTGCGCGAGCTGATCAGCGTGTGGGTCGCGCCTGCTGCGCGACGCCACGGGATTGGTGCGCTGCTGATCGAGAGCGTCGCTGCGTGGGCCAAAGCCACCAGCGCCACCGCGCTGGTGCTCGACGTCGTGACTGCCAACACGCCTGCCATCGCCCTATACGAGCGGACTGGCTTCGTACAGCTCGATAGGGAAGC